>NZ_JAHLKN010000051.1:0-3365 GCF_021498065.1 Mycetohabitans sp. B3
TCGCGCTCACCCAAACTGTCCATGATCACGCTGAAACGCCGTCCACCATCAGCCTGATTCGACCGTCCATGATCGCTGAAATACGCACGCAGGTTGTGGCCGGCGCCGCACAGTACCGCATGAATGGCATCGCCAAGCGCGCCTTTGAGCCAGTTGCGATCGAGCTTGCCGTCTGTTTTCATATGGCCGATGACCGGCTCGATTGCACTGCGCCGCCGGATCATGGCCCGCAAGCCGCGTGTGATGCCACGACGCAAACCCGGGTGATAGATTTTCACGCCATCGATGGCCACACCCTTGTAGCCACGGTCCACAACGGTGATCTGCGGTTGAACCTCGCTCAGGATTGACGCCTGTTCCAGCGCTTGGGCCAGCGTATGACCATCATAAGGATTGCCCGGCATCGAGCGCGCACCCACCACCAAGCCTTCTTTGTGCGTGGTCGTGATCGACACCTTCACGCCGAATTCGTACGGCTTGCGCGCTTTACCTTTTGCCAGGCATTCGACTTCCGGCGCATGCAGCGCATACAGCTTGTTTTTGTCCTTGTGCTTCTGCGTGAGAATCTGCTTTGTGCGGCTGATCAGATCTTCTAACGCCGCGCGACTTGGCTGCACGAGGCCATCGAGTTGCCGCTCAACGTCACGCGTGACACGGCCTACGCGCGAACGCAAAGTGCGCAGTACCTTCTTCATCCGCTTGTACTGCTTCGCGTGCGCGTAGCGACCGATCTGCTGTGCCAGACGTGGCGCCTCGCGGTTGTAGTTTTGCCGCAGCTTCAGCCCGTGCCGGGCGGCCGCTTTCACCAGATGTGCTCGGCAACGCTCGAGCAGGCGCGAATCAGTGGGATGCGCAATCGCCTTTTCCATCACCGTCGTATCGACAATCACCCGCTTCAGGCTCGAGCTCTTGATGACGTTGGCCCGCTTAGCCGCCTCGATCGTCTCGGCCAGCAGTTCTTCAATGCCCGCTTCGCCCAGCCGCTTGCGCCAGCGCGTCAGGCTCGACGCCTCGATCGGCGGCCGGGTCTGCAAGTACGTCTGGCCGGTGAACACCTGATTGCGGTAGGAATACCCGTTACCTGATACCCCCCGCTTAGATCCGAACGTGCCCAATTCAGGCATTCGGCTCCCACCTCGGGTGATTGACGGCAAATCGGCGATCTGGCCAAGCATGAAGAATTTGCGGTTGAGGCAGCCACTCGTCTGCCAGACGCTCAATACGCTGCCACGTCATCGTGTCCTTCTGACTGCGCCGCCGGAGCGTGCGCCGCCAGATGTTCATTATGCCGTGCCGGAACGCACGCAACGCCCGGATATTGGTCGGAACGGCATGGTATGCAAAGTAGCCCCGAACGATCTGCGCCAGCCAAAGCCCTTGTGAGGCGATCGGCTCATGCATTCGCAAGCGCATTTGCTCCTTGACCTGCTTAAGCTTGGCGCGCAGCCGGTCCTTACGGCTTTTGCGCTTGAGTTGGAAGCTGCCGTTGCGTGACGTCCCACTGATGTGAGTGAAACCCAGATAAGCAAACGTCTGCGGCTTGCCCATGCCCTTACGCCTTCGCCGCTCGGCGGCATACCGACCAAACTCCAGCACACGGGTCTTCCCCGGATGCAGCGTGAGGTCGAACTCCTCCATGCGTTGCCGCAGCTCCTTCATCAGCCGCAGCGCATCTGCTTCGTGCTGGAAGCCCACCACCGTATCGTCCGCATATCGCGACACCACCACCGTGCCACGGGCTCGCTGACGCCGCCAACGTTCTATCCACAAATCAAAGACATAGTGCAGATAGATATTGGCGAGTAATGGGGAGATCACCGAACCCTGGGGCGTACCGGCCTGTGCCGACATCAACCGGCCATTGTCCAGCACCCCAGCATCGAGCCATTTGCCGATCAGGCGAATGACTCTCGGGTCCGCCACCCGGTGCTTCACGAAACGGATCAACCATTGCCTGTTGACGGTGTCGAAAAAGTTTCGAATGTCGGCATCCAGAATCCAGTTTACCGGTCGCCACTGAATCGCTGCAGCCAATGCATCGAGTGCATCATGCTGGTTACGACCCGGACGAAATCCATACGAGAAGCCGAGGAAGTCTTCCTCATAAATGGCGTTTAGAACCTCAACCATTACGCTCTGCACCAGCTTGTCTTCCAGCGCGGCGACACCCAAGGGCCTGAGACCTGCGTCTGCCTTGGGTATATAACGTCGCAGCACTGGCAGGGCACGGTAGCTCCCTGTATGAACCCGCCTGTGCAGGTCCCGGAGATTGCTCCCCAGTCCCACTTCATAGCTTTGCCACGTCACACCATCGACTCCCGGTGTTGCCTTACGTTTGAGCGCATAGAATGCAGCGCTCAGCCGCTCGACGGTGACGTGGTGCAGCAACGTCGTGAAACGCATCTTCTTATGCTGTCTCGCCAACTGCCGTACGCGATCCAGTCCCTGTGACACGCTTGCCCGGTTCTGTGCCCGGCACGTGTGATTCTGGTTCGCGTTCCCCTCGGTCCCCGCCCTTGGCTCCACCCACTCCGCAGCCGGTTTCCCGACCTTGTTCGCAGGTTTCTTCGCTACTACGGCGGAGTCTGACTTCTCACGTCCGTGCATCATCGGCTTCGGCTCCTCGCCTTCCCGACGCGGGCCTGGCCAGTACCGCTACAACGCCAGGTCAGACGTGAGATCTCCCGCCTCCCGTGCAAGGCGCTTGCGTGCATGCCAGGTTCTACGACCACGCCGGATCGGCAGGCACTCGCGATGTCGCGCCCGCTCATATTGCCTTCCACGTACTGGAGCGCGTCGGCATCCGGGATATCAACCATTTCGTGGCTCCATGGCTGGCCTGCACGTTCCCCTGCCGACGCTTCGCTGACCTCCTCACGGATGCCCGCGCACGGCTCGGGGGCGATGTGGCTCGCTATGCCTTCATCGTAGTGAACTCTCACCACCTACACCTTGCCGGTCTCCCGGCGCACCCAGTACGGATTCTCCAGCCATTGCCAGACCACCTCCTCGTCCGACAGGTCGAAGGCGTGCTGCAAATACAGTAGACCCGCAATCAAACGCGGCGACGTTGCCGGCCGGCCGCGCTGCGACACGAAGCTCGCGCTCATCGCCGTGCTCAATCGGTCCCAATCAATCAGATCGGCCAGACGAACCAATGGATGCTTTAAGTTGATCTGCTCGCGCAGCGGCTGGCGGAACAAATCTTCCTCTGGCACTGGCGTCTTCGGACCCATTCAACCCTCGTCGAAATTTGCAGGAAATTCACACCAATATGCCTGCCTCTTGCAATTCTCACCATACCGTTTCAGCTTCCCTGCTTTACTGCATCAGCCTGGACGGATTGTTCAGGTCCAACTTCTATG
>NZ_JAHLKN010000052.1:0-16103 GCF_021498065.1 Mycetohabitans sp. B3
CGTTCAAAGCGGCATTCAGGTCAAAGTCCATCTGTAAGCTCGGCAGTCGATAAAAAACGTCGCAATACGAAGTGAGGCCGCGCAGCAAGCTAGCGGAAAACGGGAGGCTGGGCACAGCGATGGACTGTGAACGCCATGTTTTTGGCGGATAGTGCAACGCCAATATGCGGAAATTGTTACATTGTCCGTTGGCAAGCCACACTCTTAAAGAAAAATGAAGGCCCCGATGGGCCGGCGCGAAGCGCTGGAGGTGCTGCCTCGGCAGGGGCTATCGCAACGCAAGGCATGTTGCTATCTGGGGCTGAGTCGTCGGGTGGCAACCTATACGCTTAAGCAACCCCAAAAGGATCGGAGCGTGGGCGAGCGACTGATTGCGGCCACTCAGGAAGTGCCGCGTTGGGCTACCGGCAGATGTCGGTCTGCCTAGCGCTGGGCGAATCGCGCGTGC
This sequence comes from Mycetohabitans sp. B3, assembly GCF_021498065.1. Lineage (NCBI taxonomy): Bacteria > Pseudomonadati > Pseudomonadota > Betaproteobacteria > Burkholderiales > Burkholderiaceae > Mycetohabitans > Mycetohabitans sp. B3. The sequence goes on from NZ_JAHLKN010000052.1 coordinate 449, forward strand.
GGCGGATGTGGCGAGCGCCATGCAGCTGGCTGCAAGATGCTGCAATCGGCCCGACCTCCGTCGCGCCCGGCAGTGCGTGGCAAAACGGGTTCGTCGAAAGCTACTCTGCCTCCTGGAGACAGCACCGTGTATTCACCGTGCCTTTACCATGCCGTGACACCGTGACCGTGCTGGGCGGGAACGACATGCACGGCAGGCTACGTCAGGCAGCGGGCCACATGGAAACGCATTGTGGATTCCTCCGGCGCCGCGCCTCTGGCCGGCTGCGCAACGCTGACAATCGTGCCGCCCGTCGCCGACGGCGTTAGCAGGATCACCCAGCTACCCCGCCCGATGTCCAACTCCGTCATCTCGCCGCTGCGTGACGCGCGCACGTTCGGCAGGCGGTCGCGCAAGCAGGCACTGATATCGCGCATAGAGCGCAGCGAAGACACGTAGATCAGCGGCTTGACCTGCGCGAGCGGCGATCCGCCGTGTCCGCTGTCTGTCGCACTCGAGCATCCGGCCATGCTGAGCACTGTCGCAAGTGTGAAACAGCACCGGCGGATAAATGCGCAATGAGAGGGGTTTCGCATAAGGCTGTTCCGAAAATTTTCTTTTTACGGCATAATTCAAGTCGTCGAAAGCCGTAACTTCCTTAAAAAGGAAACTTCTTCGCGATCGACACTGCGGCTCCGAGACGTTATAGGCGATTTGAGCAGACCAGAAGCGTCGAGCCCGAAAAAAAGCCGGCACGAAGCCGGCTGAAGGGCTCTGGTCTTATTCCGAGGGCTTAACCAGAACCTGAGACTGATGCGAGGCGAGCCCCGCACAGGGCCGCAATTATCGCATATAAAGCACTGGCGAGTGGCAAATTCTGCCCACCGGTGCTAATTTTTTTCAGAATCGTTGACTGCATCGGCTTTTAACTCGCGCTGAGCAACTCAATTCCCATGCCGGATTCTGAATTTGATTTATTGTCGGTGGCGTTGCGAGTGCATAAGCTGATGGTGCGCTTCAACCTGCTGTGGCACGAGAGACCGGTAAAACAAGCGATCATGGCCGCGGAGTTGATCCAGGCGCTCGCCTAGCGCAATGCGTATCGGCCGGACACGGGACGCCCTGTGACGCCAGCGCGCTGATCACCGCAACCGGCACGTCCCGACTCAGTCAGCATCCCTAGTGAACAGCGGTCTTCGAAAAGCCGTTCATTAACACGACACCGACGACGATGAGCCCCATGCCGGTCACTGCAGGCCAATCGAGCCGCTGATCGTAGACGAAGAAAGCAACCAGCGAAATCAATACAATGCCGACTCCGGACCAGATTGCATAGGCAACGCCAACCGGCACCGAACGCAACGTCAGCGACAGACAGTAGAACGCGACCGCGTAGCCGAGCGCGGTGATCACCGACGGCAGCAGCCGCGTGAAACCATCGGACGCCTTGAGCGCCGACGTGCCGATCACTTCGGCGACGATCGCAATCGCGAGATAGAGGTAGGCAAGCATGGCGGAGACATCGCTGCGGCAACGACCACGATTATACGCATACGCGCGCAGGAGCGTTCCCAGGCGCCATCGACGTGACCGATCCGGCGTTTTTTCCGGTCATTCCTGCGGTAGCGTAACGATGGCAATAGATGCGCCCGTTCCGCAATAAACCGGGCAGAAAGGCGCACGATCCGTGCCGAACCGGGTAAAATCCGGCGCGAACGGGGCGGGCAGCAACAAACTATGCTACCTTTGCGGATAGTTTGGCGCGCGCAGTCGCCATAGTGACGCCTGGGCGCGCCATGGTGACTGCGCGCAGCCGATCCTCATATTTTATTGCACACCGAGGAGCCAGTGGGCATTGCCGAACCCATCGAAGCACATCACGCCATGACCAGCCAGCAGGTCGCGTCGGGCAGTTCGTTCTATGCCGCGATGCGCCTCTTGCCGCGCGCGCAGCGCGAAGGCATGTACGAGATCTATTCGTTTTGCCGCCAGGTCGACGATATCGCGGACAGTGGCGCGTCGCGCGAGAGCCGGCTGGCCGCGCTCGAGCAATGGCGTGTCGCAATCGCCGCCTTGTACGCCGGCAAGGCGAGCCCACCGCTGACCACGCTCGCGCGCGTCGCACAGCAGTTCTCGCTGCGGCAGGACGATTTCATCGCGGTGATCGACGGCATGGAGATGGACGTGGTTGACACCATCATCGCGCCGGATCGCAATACGCTGGACTTGTATTGCGACCGCGTCGCCAGTGCAGTTGGCCGCTTGTCGGTGAAGGTTTTCGGGATGCCAGACGACGACGGTCGGCAGCTCGCGCACCATCTCGGACGGGCGCTGCAGTTGACCAACATCCTGCGGGACATCGACGAGGACGCCGATATCGGCCGCGTCTACCTGCCGCGCGACACGCTCACGGCGGCCGGCATCGTGCACCCCACGCCCAACGCGGTCCGCGCCGCGTCGCTCGACCGCGCATGCGCGCCACTGATTGCCGACGCGCGCGAGCATTTTGCGCAAGCCACCACGATCATGGCGCGGCATCCGCGGCGCGTGGTCATTGCGCCGCGCATCATGGCGCAAGCCTATTACGCGTTATTCGCGCAGTTGGTCCGGCGCGGCTTCACCGCGCCGCGTGAGCGCGTGCGCGTGTCGCGTGCGCGCCTCATGCTGGCCATTGCCAGACACTGGCTGTTCTGATCATGCGGCCGGCGGCAGGCCGGCCGCACGCCGCACCGCGGAATTGTTGCGAGGAATACGAATGAATATGTTGCATGAACCGTTGCATCCCAACGTCGATGACGCGCGCACCGCGCACGCCAGCGCGCCGCCGCCGGCCGAGCGTCTGGAGCAGGCGATTCGCTCGGCGACCAACGCGCTGCTGGACGCTCAACATGACAATGGCCATTGGCTATTCGAGTTGGAAGCCGACGCGACGATCCCGGCCGAGTATGTGTTGATGGTCCATTATCTGGGGGAGACACCGGACCCCGTGCTCGAAGCGAAGATCGGCGCCTACCTGAGACGCATCCAGGGCGAGCATGGCGGCTGGCCGCTGTTCCACGACGGCGCCTTCGACATGAGCGCCAGCGTCAAGGCATATTTCGCGCTGAAGATGATCGGTGAGCCGCTTGACGCACCGCATATGAAGCGTGCGCGCGATGCGATTCTGGCGCGTGGCGGCGCAGCCAAGAGCAACGTGTTCACGCGGATCCTGCTCGCGCTGTACGGCATACTCGACTGGCGGGCGGTGCCGATGATGCCCGTGGAGATCATGCTGCTGCCGAGATGGTTTCCGTTTCACCTGTCGAAAGTGTCGTACTGGGCGCGCACCGTAATCGTGCCGCTGCTTGTGCTGCAGGCCAAGCGGCCGCGCGCGTGTAATCCTCGCGGCATCGGCATCGATGAGATTTTCGTCGGTTCGCCACGCAACGTCGGGCCGATATCGAAGGCCCCGCATCAGAGCCAGGGATGGTTTTCGTTCTTCTCAACCCTCGACGCGCTGCTGCGCAAGCTTGATCCGTATTTCCCAAAACAGTCGCGCCAAAAGGCCATTGATGCCGCGGTGCACTTTGTCGACGAGCGCCTAAACGGCGAGGACGGCCTCGGTGCGATCTTCCCGGCCATGGCCAACTCGGTACTCATGTACGACGCGCTCGGCTATCCGCCGGACCATCCGCATCGCGCGATCGCGCGCAAGTCGATCGATAAGTTGCTGGTGATTCACGACCACGAGGCCTATTGCCAGCCTTGCCTGTCGCCCGTCTGGGACACCGCGCTGACTGCGCACGCGCTGCTGGAGACCGGTGAATCGCGCGCGATCGAGCGCGCGGCGAAGGGTCTCGGCTGGCTGCTGCCGCTACAGATCCTGGACACCCGAGGCGATTGGATCTCACGTCGCGCAAACGTGCGGCCTGGCGGCTGGGCGTTCCAGTTCGCGAACCCGCATTACCCGGACGTGGACGACACGGCGGTGGTCGCCATGGCGATGGACCGCGTTGAGAAGCTGCAGGTGCACAATCGCTACCGCAATGCGATCGACCGGGCCTGCGAGTGGGTAGTCGGCATGCAAAGTCACAACGGCGGCTGGGGCGCATTTGAGCCGGAAAACACGCATCTCTACCTGAACAACATCCCGTTCTCCGATCATGGCGCGCTGCTGGACCCGCCGACCGTGGACGTGTCGGCACGGTGTCTATCGATGCTTGCACAACTGCCCAGCACGCCACAGCGGCAGGCGTCGGCTTCGCGCGCGAAGCACTACCTCCTCGCCAACCAAGAGGATGATGGCAGTTGGTATGGCCGATGGGGCATGAATTACATCTACGGCACCTGGTCCGCGTTGTGCGGCCTGCGCGCCGCCGGCGTCGCGCCGGACACGTCGCCGATGCAGCGTGCGGCGCACTGGTTGCGCTCGATCCAGAATTCGGACGGTGGGTGGGGCGAAGACGGCGACAGCTACAAGCTCGACTACCGTGGCTACGAACGGGCGCCGAGCACCGCGTCACAGACCGCATGGGCGCTGCTGGGACTGATGGCGGCTGGCTGCGAACACGACGAAGCCGTCGCGCGCGGCATCGCGTACTTGCTGAACACGCAGAACGACGAAGGACTATGGGATGAGGCGCTGTTCACCGCGACCGGATTCCCACGCGTGTTCTACCTGCGCTATCACGGCTACCGCAAGTTCTTCCCGCTGTGGGCGCTCGCACGTTACCGCAATCTCACCGTACGCAACGCATGTACCGTAGCCTGCGGAATGTGATACATGACGCACCGGTGGTGGTCGTCACCGGCCTCGCCTTCGAGGCCCGGATCGCCGCGGGTCCGGACGTACGCGTGATCTGTCAGCAAAATGCCGGACTAGCGACCACGCTCGGCGCGATCGTCGCGCAGAGCCGGTCCTGCTCAGCGCTGGTAAGCTTCGGCACCGCAGGCGGACTGGTGAAATCGCTGCGCCCCGGCGCGTTGCTGGTGGCCCGCTCGGTGCTGGCCGTCGACCCGCGCGGCCAGCACCGAGCGAGCGCAGCAACGCGGGACGATGCGACGCTAGTCAGCGCGCAGCGTTACGCAAGCGACGAACGATGGTCCCACGCGCTGCTCGAGCGGCTCAACGGCGCGGTCCACGCAGATCTGGCAGGCATCGCAACGCCAGTCAGCCAGGCGGCGGACAAGCAGCGGCTGCAGCACGCGTGTGGCGCGTGGGCCGCCGACATGGAGTCGCACATCGTCGCGCGCATCGCCTATGAGCGCGGCCTGCCTTTCGTGTGCGTGCGCGCGATCGTCGATCCAGCCGAGCGTTCTCTGCCGCCGGCTGCGGTCGCAGCGCTCAACGACGACGGGTCAACGGACCTGGGCGCCGTCCTGCGCTCACTACTCGCCCATCCGGGTCAATTGCCTGCTCTGTTGGCGGTGGCGCGCGATGCGCGCAATGCGCGTCGTGCGCTGATCGCGGCACGGCACAGGATCGGCGCGGCATTCGGTTTTCCGTCCCGCGCGTCCGGTCGCGCTGCGGTTACCTCAGTAGGCGGCTAGTTGCGAAGCGTCAAGAGGTTATGAGTCGTTTAATGCCGCGCCTGCGCGCGACCCTTCCACATGCCGCCACGACCACGCCAGTGCTGCAGCGCGGAGTCCAACGTAAACGCGGTATATAACACGGCGATGACCGGCAGGCATGGCCCCCACCCGCGCGAACGACCGTAGAAGCGCAACATAGGTAGGTATGCGAAGGTCATCGCCGCCCAGGCCAGCGCGCTCGCCACGCGGGCAAACCCGCTGCCGAACAGGACCAAAAGCGGCGGCGCGACGAAGGTGACCAGCAGTGACACGATCGTGCCACACAGCCACCACGGCGAATAGTGCAGCTGCGCATACGCGGTACGCGCGACCATGCGGTGAATCTCGCCCAGATTGTCATACGGCCGCACGCTGCGCGCCCGATTGGTCAGACCCAGCCAGATCGCGCCTTGTGACTTCATCCGGGCACCCAGCGCACAGTCATCGATGATCTCATCGCGGATCGCCTCGATGCCGCCGGCCGCACGCAATGCCTGCGCCTGCACCAGCATACATCCGCCCGCTGCGGCCGCCATCGGATGGTCACGCCGATTGACCCATGAAAACGGATACAACATCTGGAAGAACAGCACGAAGGCCGGGATCAGCGCGCGCTCGAACCACGCGTCGCAGCGTAGCTTCACCATCAACGAAACCATGACGCGACGGTCTACGATCGCGCGCGTGACCAGTTGCCGCAGATTATCTGGCGCATGCTCGATGTCGGCGTCCGTCAATAGCAACCACGCAGGCGGCGGGTCGGTGGCGTGCGCGGCATCAATGCCTTGCCGGACTGCCCAAAGCTTGCCGGTCCAGCCGGCCAGCAGGGGCTCACCGCGCAGCACCGTGAGCCGCCCGGCGGCGCCCATGGCGTGCGCCGTGTCGCGCGCGAGGGCAGCGGTGCCGTCTTCGCTATGGTCGTCAACCACCACGACCCGCACCGATCCCGGGTAGTCCTGACGCAACAGGCTGCTCACCGTCTGCGCGATCGAGGCGGCCTCGTTGCGCGCCGGAATCACCGCGACGACCGCCGGCCACGCATCAGGGGTGTCGGTGCCGGGCGGATCTTGATCATCCCGTTCGTGCGCCTGCCAGAATCCGCCACGCGCCACGAGCAACATGATCCAAATCACCAGCGATAGGACGGCAATAGCTGCCAGCAAGCTTCACCTCCAGTAGCCGTTGGCGCGAAACCAGTCGAGCGCATCGCGCAAACCGTCGGTATGGGGGCGGGCGCGATAGCCCAGCTCGCGCTGCGCCTTCGCAGAACTAAAAAACATGTGGTAACGCGACATCCGCAACGCATCGACGGTGACGAACGGCTCACGGCCCGTCAATTGCGCGACGCCTTGCGCCACCAGCGCAAGCGGATACAACGGCCAGCGCGGCAGCTCAATCGACGGCGGCTTGCGGCCGACCATCCGCGCGATCGCTGCCAACATCTCGCGCAGCAGCACGTCGTCGCCGCCGAGGATATAGCGCTCGCCGATTCGCCCGTGGTCCATTGCCAGCAGATGGCCCTGTGCGACATCGTCCACATGCACGAGATTCAAGCCGGTATCGACGAAGGCCGGGATCTTGCCAGTCGCCGCTTCGATGATGATGCGTCCGGTCGGCGTAGGCTTGATGTCACGCGGCCCGATCGGTGTAGACGGGTTTACAATCACCGCCGGCAGCCCTTGCTGCGCGACCATCTGCTCAACGATACGCTCGGCGGCCACCTTGCTGCGCTTGTAGACGCCGATCGTGCTTGCCTCATCGGCTGGCGCGGTCTCGTCCACCGGAGCGGTGGCGCCGCTCACGCGCAGTGTCGCGACGCTACTCGTATAGACAACTCGTTCGACACGCCGACGCAGCGCTGCTTGCATCACGCAGCGGGTTCCGTCGGCGTTGGCACGCATGATTTCATGACTGTCAGGCGCCCACAGCCGGTAGTCCGCCGCCACGTGGAACAACACATCGACCTGATCGAGCGCACGCTCAACCGATGCTGCATCGCGCATGTCGCCTTCGACCAGCTCGATATCCAGGCCGCGCAAGTTGCCGCGCGGACTGCTCGCCCGGACCAGCGCGCGTACACGATAGCCGCGCGCGAGCGCGGCCCGGGTCAGCGCCGAGCCAACAAAACCGGACGCGCCGGTCACCAGCACGCGGACCGACATTACGCCTTGGACTGACGCAATTCGGCCAGCTTGATCTCGACGTGCCGCGAGAACACGTACTCGGCCGGACGCTGGCGATCGAGCGAGACGTCTGGCGCGAATGGACCCTCGGTTTTCACGCCGCGCAGCGACACACCGAGCGCACGCAACGGATGGGAGAGCGTATCGTTCACCGCGGTCGCTTCGTAGCCACTGTGGACCATGCAATCCGCGCACTTCTCATAGTTGCCCGTGCCGTACCGGTCCCAGTCGGTCGTCTCCATCAACTCGCGATAGGTCTTCGTGTAACCTTCGCCAAGCAGGTAGCACGGCCGCTGCCAGCCGAACACGGTGCGGGTCGGATTGCCCCACGGCGTGCAATGGTACGTGCGGTTGCCGGCGAGGAAATCGAGGAACAGGCTGGACTGGCTGAACGACCACGCCTTGCCGCCCTTGCCGCGCCGCAGGATGTCGCGAAACAGGTTCTTAGTCTTTTCGCGATTCAGGAAATGCTGCTGGTCCGGCGCACGCTCATAGGCATAGCCGGGGGACACGGTGATCCCGTCAACACCGAGCCGCTTGACCTCATCGAAAAATGTCGCGACCTGCTCCGGTTGCGCATCGTTGAATAACGTGCAATTGATGTTGACACGGAAGCCCCGCGACTTGGCCAGCTTAATCGCCGACACGCAACGGTCGTACACGCCCTCTTGGCAGACCGACTTGTCATGCATCTCGCGGTCGCCGTCCAGGTGGATCGACCAGACGAAGAAGGGGCTCGGCTGGTAATCGTCGATCTTCTTTTCGAGCAGCAACGCGTTTGTGCACAAGTAGACGAATTTGCGGCGTGCAATGATGCCTTTGACGATTTCAGGCATTTCCTTGTGCAGCAACGGCTCACCGCCGGCGATCGAGACCACCGGCGCCCCACATTCGTCGACCGCTTCGAGCGCCTCGGCCAACGATACACGCTGGTTCAAGATGGGATCCGGATAGTCGATTTTGCCGCAACCCGAGCACGCCAGGTTGCAGCGGAACAGCGGCTCGAGCATCAGCACGAGCGGATAATGCTTGTTGCGCTTCAGTCGCTGCTTGACCAGGTAAGCGCCGACGTACGCGGATTGCAGAAATGGGATGGCCAACTTCGACTCCTTTGCTTCACGCGGTCAGTTCAGCCGGCAGCCTGAACTGGATGTTTTCTTCAATGCCGTCCATGACCGATACGTCAACCGGGCCGAGCCGACGCAGTGCGTCGATCACGTCGTTGACCATCGATTCCGGCGCCGATGCGCCCGCAGTGATCCCGATGGTGTTCGCTCCGCGGACCCACTGTGGGTTGAGTTCGCTGCCGTCGGCGAGCAAGTAACTCGGCACGCCCGATTCGGCACCGATCTCACGCAGTCGGTTTGAGTTCGAGCTGTTGGTTGCGCCGACCACCAGCAGCACATCCGCGCGCTTGCACAATTCGCGCACCGCAGTCTGCCGGTTCTGCGTCGCATAGCAGATGTCTTTCGTATCCGGACCGACAATATCGGTAAAACGCCGCTTCAACGCCGCAATGATGCCGCGCGTCTCATCGACCGACAGCGTCGTCTGAGTCACGTAGGAGACCGGCGTATCCACCGGGATGTCGAGCCGCTCAACGTCCGCCTCGGTCTGCACCAGCGACACCGGCCCGTCGATCTGCCCCATCGTGCCAAGGATCTCCGGGTGGCCGGCGTGGCCAATCAGGATCACCTGGCGGCCGTTCTTCAGATAGTTCTTGCCCTGCAGATGGACCTTGGTCACCAGCGGACAGGTCGCATTGAGCACCCGCAGGCCCCGCTCGTGAGCCTCGTCCTCGACCGCTTTGGCAACGCCATGCGCACTGAAGATTGTCACCGCTCCCGGCGGCGCCTCAGACAGCTCATCGATAAAACGCGCGCCCTTAGCTTTCAGCGACTCCACCACATGTCGATTGTGGACAATTTCATGGCGCACATAAACAGGGGCGCCGTATTTCTGCAACGCGCGCTCGACGATTTCGATCGCGCGAACCACGCCGGCGCAAAACCCGCGGGGTTGAGCAAGAATAACTTGCATAACGTTCTCCATAGGCGGTGAGCGATTCTAACGCTCATGGCCGATTCATGCCGGGTCAACGGCGCCACCTGCTGCGGAAAACGCAACAATACGCTGCAAACGGCTTGAATTACAAGCGCTACTGACCGAAACGCGCATTGTGCGCACTGAGGTACTGAATCAGTCCCTCGACCCCGCCTTGCGCGATCTGGCTCGCGAACTGCTGCTGATAAATCTGGATCAACCACGCGCCCATCATGTCGATGTCGTAAATCCTCCAGCCGTCTTGTCCTTTACCGAGCCGGTAGCCGACCGCCATGTCATCGCCGCTGCCTTGCACACGAGTCTTGACCACTGCATCCGTTCCTTTGGCGCTGAGCGTCGCCGGCTCGAAGCGGAACCGCACATTCTGATCGCGAATCTGCGTCAACTGCAACGCATACGTATGCACGAGCAGCATCTGGAACTGCTCGACTAGTTGCTTGCGCTGCTCCGGCACCGCCTGGTTCCAGGCCGCCGCGCCAACGGCAATACGCGTCGTCCTGGCAAAGTCGGTGTACGGTAAGAACTCACGTTCGACGATCTTGGATGTCGCGTTGACATCGCCACTGCGCGCGGCGGCATCGGCACGCGTCGCCTTGACCACTTTTTCCACCGCGCTGCGCACCGCATCGTTCGGGCTCGCGGCACCGCTTTTCGGCTTCTGGGCGAGCGCCGTACCCGCCATACCGAATACGGACAGCGCCACCAGCAAAGTCAACCATTTTTTCATCGCAATTTTTCCACGAAAGTCATATCGACTGCCTTGCATCCACCTTTTGCCGCAATAACCGGCGTTCCGCGGCCGTAGCTTAACGCAACTCGGCTTGCCGCGCGGTGGCGAACCGGCGTACAGACATGATTTACGCATCACGATTGCTGGCGACGTTGTGTCAAAGCGCTAGCACCACACCCTGTATACTCGGCGCCGAATCTCGCATTTCAGGCCATCCCCATGCTGACTTCGCTCCTCGCCCGCATCGTGCGTTTTTCGACACGGCATGCGTACTTCGTCATCGCGGTGTCAATCTTGCTGTGCGCAGCCAGCATTGTGTACATCACGAAACATTTTGCAATCGATACCGACGTCGCCGGGTTGATCGACCAAAACACGCCGTGGGCACAGCGCGGCAAGGCGATCGACGACGCGTTCCCGCAGCGGGCCGACGTCACGTTGGCGGTCGTCCAGGCGCCGGCGGCCGAGTTCGCGCAACGCGCAGCGGCCGAGCTGGCCGTGCGGCTCAAATCGGAAACCGCTTACTTCTCGTCCGTGACACGCCCAGATGGCGGCGCATTCTTCGAGCGTCATGGGCTGCTATTCATGTCGCAGAACGAATTGACAGAGTTGACCGGCAAACTGGTCGATGCGCGGCCCCTGCTGAATCGGCTCGCACACGACCCGTCGCTACGCGGGCTATCCAGCCTGCTGTCGGTCACGCTGCTCACGCCACTGCAGACTGGCCAGGTCACGCTGCCCGGCATGGCCAAGCTGCTGGAGCGCAGCGCCGACACGGTCGACGCGGTGCTCGCCGGACAGCCGGCTGGCCTGTCGTGGAGCGCACTGGTTGCGCCAGAGCTGCCCTCGCGCGCGTTCGTGCAAGTGCAGCCGCTGCTCGACTATCGGTCGCTGGAGGCGGGCGCCGCGGCGGCGGCACGGATCAAGCAGGTGGCGGCCGAGTTGCAGCTGGCGCAGCGTTATGGCGCGAGCGTGCAATTGACCGGCCCACGGCCGCTGGCCGACGAAGAGTTCGGATCCGTCCGCGAAGGTGCGGTGCCCAATGCCATCGGGACATTGCTCACAGTACTGGTCATTCTGTGGTTCGCGGTCCGCTCGCGCCGGATGGTGTTCGCTGTGTTCCTGACGCTGCTGGTCGGCCTTGCGATCACCGCCGCGCTTGGATTGATGATGGTCGGCGCGCTGAACATGATCTCGGTCGCGTTCGCCGTGCTGTTCGTCGGGATCGGCGTGGACTTTGGCATTCAGTTCGCCGTACGCTATCGCGAGCAGTTCCACCTGTGCGGCAACCTGGAGCGCGCGCTGGAGGGCACCGCGCGCTCGATCGCGATGCCGCTGTCGCTCGCGGCTGCGGCCACTGCTGCGAGTTTTTTCTCGTTCCTGCCAACCGCATACCGCGGCATATCGGAGCTGGGGCAGATTGCCGGCGTGGGGATTTTGTTCGTCGCGTTGCCGTCCTGCGTGACCCTACTGCCGGCGCTGATCTCGGTACTGCGGCCCACCGGGCGCGGCGCAGCGCCCGGATTCAAGTCGTTCGCCCCGCTGGACGAATTCACTGAGCGCCATCGCAACCCGCTACTGCTTGTCACGCTCGCACTGGTCGTGGCAGGCTTGCCGCTGCTCACGCAACTGCGCTTTGACTTCAATCCGTTGCATTTGAAAGATCCAAACAGCGAATCGATGCGCACGCTCGCCTCGCTGGCCAGCGCGTCCGACACCGGCGTCAACGATGTCCAATTGCTGGCTGCATCGCTGGATGACGCGCAGCAGGCCGCCAACAAGCTGCGCGCGCTGCCGGAAGTGGGCCGTGTGGTGACCGCCACCAGTTTCGTGCCCGACGACCAGCCGCAGAAGCTGGCCACGATCGCACAGGCGGCACGGCAATTGTTGCCCGTGCTGGAACAAACGCCATCGGACCCCGCACCCGACGGCGCACGCGTGTCAGCGTTGCGCAACGCGGCAGCAATGCTGGAGAATGCGGCACTCGATCACCCGGGGCCTGGTGCAAAAGAAGCCGAACATTTGGCGGTGTCGCTGCGCAAGTTGGCGGCAGCGGACGCGGCCACGCGCGATCGTGCTGAACGCGCGATCGCCGAGCCGCTGCAATTGTCGCTTGCGTCGCTGGCAAACTTGCTCAAGCCTACTTTGATCACACTGCAGACATTGCCGGCCGAGTTGCGTTCGCAATGGATCACCTCCGACGGACGTGCCCTCGTGCAGATCTCGCCCAAACTGGCCACCAGCATGAATCCCGACGAAGATACGAAACTGCGCGCATTCAGTGCAGCCGTGCTGGCCGCCGAGCCGCAAGCCATCGGCGGGCCAATCTCGATCCTGCAGTCAGCGGACACGATCGTGCGCGCGTTCGTGCAGGCCGGCGTGCTGGCGCTGGTGTCGATTACGGTGCTCCTGTGGATGGCGCTACGTAGCTTCGGCGATGTGCTGCGCACGCTAGTGCCGCTGCTGGTCTCGGCGGTCGTGACGCTCGAGTTGTCGGTATTGTTGAATCTGCCGCTGAACTTCGCGAACATCATCGCGCTGCCGCTGCTGCTGGGCGTGGGCGTCGCGTTCAAGATCTACTACGTGATGGCCTGGCGCGCCGGCGCGACAAAACTGCTGCAGTCTGGATTGACTCAGGCGGTGATTTTGTCGGCCGGAACCACCGCAACCGCGTTCGGCAGCCTGTGGTTGTCGCATCATCCGGGGACCTCGAGCATGGGCGAATTGCTCGCACTGTCGCTCGTGTGCACGCTGATCGGCGCGGTGTTCTTCCAGCCGGTGCTGATGGGCAAGCCGCGCGAGCAAGCCGCGCGCAGTACTGTATCGCGGCGTGCCCACGATAAGCAGCGTGCCAACAACGCAAAATCACGCTAGCGTGTGATCACATCGGCTCTCAGGCGGCGGGTGCCGCGTGGCCGATGATGTCACACTGGCCCCATCGTACCGGTGCATGCATGACCGGTTCTGGAGGGGCGGGCACGGCATCGGTATATGCCAGAATGTCAGCCCAATCATCGTCGCTGAAGCTGGGCCATGCCTCTTCGATTTCGGTCAGCAATGGCGGCAGCGGCCTCAGGTCGGTCGGCGGCACACTGGATCTGTCGTGCTGGGCCGTCGCCGCCGCGCCGCAGGTGGTCGATCCGAAACGCTGAACCATACCGGCGACCGACATCGGTTCGGATGACGAAGATGTTCTGAGCCCTTCAAGCGGTGCGGGAACCCGCGTGGTCGTGCTGGCACGGGGCACGACAGACGACGGCAAGTCTAAGTCTGGTTCGTGCTCCGGTGGCAGGGTCGGGGAACCAGGATAATACCCGGCAGACTGGCTGGCTTGTGCGGGAGAGGGCACGGGTCACTCCTTAAATAACAACGCGACAAGCATAACGCAGATATATTGCAGTGCAGAATATATCCACGACGCAGCATACCGCAGATCCGAATACACGGTGGGGTGCAACGCTCCAGCTAGCATCATGTCGGTGGCCGACGCCTCCAGGCAATGCTAAGCCATCCTTTATGTCACACCATCCTTTGCTAAGCTGCACGCGGATAGTTTCCCACGCGGTAGCCGAGCAGTGACGCCAACCGATTGGCCGCGGCAATATACTGGTCTTCCGAAATCGTGCCGTTCGCCTGTAGCGCCTCCAACGCAGACATCGCTTGCTGCGCGTCATCCGATTCCGCGTCATCGGCCTGCGCCTCGTCCCCCTGTCGCGGCACTGGCGCGATCACCCCGCCAACTTCCTTGGCCCGCCGGCGCAGCGGCTGAGTCATCCCGTCCGGCAGCAACACCAATTCCGCCAGATTCATCGGCAGCCGGCCATCGACGGCGGCAGCCTCCAACATGGCCTTCAGCGTGCTGTCGGACACCGAGCCCGCCAACGCCGGCTCGCCGAACCCGGGTACATACCGGCACACGGCCTCCCGCAGTGCGCGGGTGGAGCGCGGGTACAGGGACTGCCGGATGGCTTCGCGTAGCATGCTGCGATACGTCGACCCGTCGTTCGAATCGTCCGACGGCGCTATCGCGTGTTCCGCCCGCTGGGCGGCGCGCAACATCGCACGCAGCCGGCGGCGCTCGACGTGCTGCGTCAGCGAACGCACCAATGCACGCAAGTCATCATGGGCCAGCCTGTCCGACGGGCGTGGCTCGCCGCCCTCGGCACGCACGTCTGACATCTGTGACTCGTCGTCATCGGTCAGCACCGCTGACAGCCGCGGCTCGTCGTCATGGCTCGGCGCATTCAGTTCGAGCCCGAGTTCACTGAGTGGCATGCCGTGTGCGGCCAGGTATCGGGCGGACGGCAACCGCAACAACGAATCGCGCCGCTGCGCGCCAACCGATGATAGCGGCGACACCGGTTCGGCTTGCCAAACCGGGAGCGGATACCAAGCGCTGTCCAACTCCATGGCAGCTTCCGTCCATGGCGCATGATAGAGCGGATGCCAATCAGTATCGAAATGCGCGTCCAGCTGTCGCGCCAGAGAGCCGCGCCGCGTTGCTGTGATATCAACGCTGTCAGCCGCGCTCGAGCGGCGGCGTTGCAATCCGTCGAGCATGATAGGCGTGTGCTGTGCCGAAGCGGTGGCCGACGAGCGTTGCAGCGGAGCGCTTCGTTCGTCCGAGGGCGACACGACGCGGACCGAACATATGGATAGTCTCGACACCGATTCCTCCATCGACATTTGAAACGCCGGGAGGATAGCGCCGCGTCATCGTTGCCGCGACACGGAAGCGAGGTCGCGGCCAACGCCCGCGAATGTCCACGCCTTATCCGGTTGACCGGCAACGGGCCGATAGCACAAGAATAACTACGCCGTTCACTTGCCCTGCGTCACGCGAACGGGTGAACGGGACAGACGATCGGTGATGCCGCGGCGAATCGACGCGGCAATGCCGGCCGCGTCGAGCCCCACTGAGGCAAGCTGCTGCGCCGCATCGCCATGGTCAATGAACGTATCGGGCAAGCCGAGTTGCACCAGCGGCACGAGCTTGTCGTGACACGCCAGCGCTTGCGCGACGGCCGAGCCGGCACCGCCCATCAACGTCCCTTCCTCGACAGTCACGAGTAGCTCATGCGTGTCGGCGAGCTGCCGCACGAGCGCCTCGTCCAGCGGCTTCACAAAACGCATGTTCGCCACCGTCGCG
>NZ_JAHLKN010000053.1:0-5794 GCF_021498065.1 Mycetohabitans sp. B3
AATATTTTCTAGTGAAATTGCAGATACTCCTCGAGCAAGCGAGTTGATACGTGTTAACATCGTCGCTCGAACCACAGCATCATCAAAATATGGACCAACATTTGTTGCGACTGCCGCAATAAGATTTTCTTGTGTTTGCGTCGCATATTTTTCTGGGATAAGGTATTTAACAAACCCCCCCATGCTTGTATTTACACCATAAATCACCTTCCCCTGCAAAAGAAGGTCGTCAAGCAATTTGCGGGATTCAACAATAGACTTGCATGCCTTTTGCCCAAGGCGAACATTAATGTTAAAATCATATGCCGCCCTGGCAATGTCATTTGCCCTTATGGGTTCGCCTGTAATTTCTAACACCTTATCCATAACCGACCCCTTTTCAGAAAAATAAATTTTTACCCGCTCTTAATTATCAAACACTCATGTTCAGGCCCCACCGAAACTTAGCTCGCATTCAGCCAATCAAAACAGCTTAAATAACTCAATCTATGCATCATGCTTTTAGTGTTAACATCATCGCCGGAACCAGTTAGGCGAATTCTATACACTACACGGATATTTATTAAACGACCTAAATTTTTCAATTACCGGCCGTCCCGCTCTGCACTGTGCTTTCACGGTTAATGTATCTTTTAAAGCAATATCGGGAAGGCCATTACCCTGTTGGCACAAGTGACAATTGTACACGCAACACAATCGACACAAGCAGCGAACTTCGCGCCATTTATCATATAGTTTAATCTGACAAGTGCAATCCATATAAGAGCAAGGAGTGCCATAATCATCGTCAGGCCTGGCAATATTATTTTGCAAAATTTTATTGTACTGCATCAGTCTCTCCTTGTATTTGTTTATCTGCCAGTTCACTCAATTTACGAGCTAAAATTTCGCCAATTACCGTCGCTGGTTCCTGCCTGAGCATTGTTCCGTGGCTACAGTGCACATCGTAGACTTCTATATTTCCAAGTATGTAGGGCTTCCATACATCAGGGGAGATTAATACCTCATATTCCGCTCCCGCTTGAGTGGCCCGGAAGAATACCGCATTACCAGCATACACTGCCGGATAAAAATCTTTTAAAAGACGTGGATTATTCTTTGCAATTTCAAGAGCATTTTTTAAAAAATCATCACTCATGGCTCCAATAAATTCATCACCATAATGTTCGGCGAGCGCAGCATTAACCATCGCTTGGTCAACTTCGCCTTTGCTGTCCAGCAAATACGATCCTGGAAAAATATCCAGTAAAGCTAGCAACGCCACCTTTTCACCTTGCTGTTCAAGCCGAACCGCCATGCTGTGAGCGACTATGCCTCCCAGGCTCCAACCTAACAGGTAGTAAGGTCCTTCTGGCTGAACTTGGCGAATGTGCTCTAGGTAATCTGACACCATGTCGTCAATGCTTGACGGAAGTGGCCTTGCCCCATCAAACCCACGGGCTTGCAACCCATAGAGAGGTTGGTCGCTGTCTAGAAAACTTGACAGGCTAATGTAACTCCAACTCAAACCAAATCCAGGATGCATGCAGAAAAGAGGACGGCGACTTCCTTTAGGCTTAAGAGGAAGCAAGACAGAAAATGAGCTTTCTTGAACACTATTAAACTGGGTCAAGCGTTGTGCCAAACCAGCCACAGTGGGCGCTTCAAATAGCATACGAATGCTAGGATCAACCTTCAACGTCTTGCGAATACGGTCAATTAAACGCATGGCCAACAACGAATGACCGCCCAGGTCGAAGAAACTGTCATCAATGCCTACACGAGGCAAATTCAGCACTTCTGCGAAAAGCTCCGCTAATGTCTGTTCGTGCGGCGTACGAGGGATACGATATTGAACCGGTGTCAAGTCCGGTTCGGGCAGCGCGCGTTGATCCAGTTTGCCGTTGGGCGTCAGTGGCAACGCATCCAAACGCACGAATGCAGTCGGCACCATATAGTCGGGCAAGCGAGCGGCTACATGGGCGCGCAACGTACTAGCCAATTGCTCGTCGGCCTCGGTCACCACATACGCGACAAGCCGCTTGTTGTGGCCCTCACCCCGCACGAGCACCACCGCATCACGCACCTGTGGGTGTTGGGCAAGGCACGCCTTGATCTCACCCAGTTCAATGCGAAAGCCGCGAACCTTGACCTGGTCATCATTGCGGCCCAAGTACTCCAAATTGCCGTCGGGTCGGTAACAAGCCAAATCGCCGGTTTTATACATCCGCGCGCCGGGCTCTGTTGAGAAAGGGTTGAGCACAAAACGCTCAGCGGTCAGATCAGGACGGTTCAAATAGCCGCGAGCCACACCGTCACCACTGATATACAGCTCGCCGACCGCACCGAGCGGCAGCGGCTGGCCGTATGCATCAAGCAAGTAGACTTGGGTGTTCGCGATGGGCCGCCCAATCGGAATATTGTCCTCTGTACAGGCCACTGGACAGGTCCAAAACGTTGTACCAATGGGATTTTCAGCGGGGCCATACAAGTTATGAACTTGCGTGTCAGGCAACAGCATTTGACACTGCTGGACAGTCGCACCGGACAGGGCTTCGCCACCGCAAATCAAATGCTTCACCGATGTACAGCGCTGAACACCCTCAGTATCCAAGAAAATGCTGAGCATGGAGGGTACAAAGTGAACCGTCGTGATGCGCTCCCGGACAATGAGATCTCTCAAAGCAACAGGATCTTTATGAACGTCGGCGTCTGCTATCACAAGGGTGGCGCCATTGAGCAACGTCCAAAAAAGCTCCCAAATTGATACATCGAAGTTAAAGGGTGCTTTTTGGAGAACGCGATCGGCAGGTCTTAGACCGTAACCTCGCTGTCGGTCGATCAGCGCCTGGTCTTCATTTAACGTACCGTGAGGCTTTGTAGCCTCCAATAAACGTGCAATTTGCACATGCTCGATCATCACGCCCTTCGGCGTGCCAGTGGAACCAGACGTGTAGATGACATAGGCAAGATGACGAGGAGTCAGTTCGGCTACCCGCGGGTTGGGTGCAGCTTGATCGAGCGGTGCATCGAGCTCAAGTACGGTTCGGCACGCAAGCGCCGCTTCCCCCAATGTGGCCCTACCCGTTGCATCAGCGAGTACGATCGTTGGCGCTGCATCATTCAGAATATGCGCGAGGCGCTCGGACGGATACGCGGGATCAAGTGGCACACACGCGCCGCCCGCCTTCATGATCGCCAATAGCCCCACGACCATTGCCGGTGAACGTTCGACACAAATCGCCACTCGGACATCCGGCTTAATTCCCAATTCAATGAGCCGATGCGCGAGGCGGTTGGCTCGTGCGTTCAATTGCGCATAGCTCAGCGTCTGCGCTTCATACACCAGTGCAGTGGCTTCCGGGCTGCGCTCCACTTGTGCCTCGAATACCTGATGAACGCACTGGTCGGCTGGGTAGGGAGACGCTGTCGCATTCCATGTCTGAAGCAGTAACTGACGCTCATCCGGATCCAGCATTTGAAGCGTTGCCACCGGTTGCTGTGGGTAGGCCACCATCGCCTGCAACATCGTCTTTAGATACCCTATGTGCCGCTCAATCGTCGTGGGATCAAACAATGCACTCGCATAGCACAATGCCCCAATAATCTCTTCGCCTGCTTCATACAAATGCATTTCCAAGTCGAACCTGACCACGCCGTAATCGAGCCCGGCAGGCATGATGTCCAGTCCAGGTAGACGCCACTGTCCTGTTTCGTTACTCTGCCATGCGAACAACACCTGAAACAGCGGCGTATGCTCGAGCCGACGCGGTGGCTGCACGATCTCGACCACTTGCTCGAACGGCAGATCTTGATGCGCCTGCGCGTCCAGCGTCGTGCACCGCACGCGCTTAAGCAGCTCGCTCGTATTGGGCTCGCCCGATAAGTCGACACGCAACGCCAGCGTATTGACAAAGAAGCCAATCAACGGCTCGATTGCAGCATGCCCCCGGTTGGCACTGGGCGTGCCAATGACCAAATTATCCTGGCCTGACAGGCGCGCGAGCACCGCGCTCCACGCCGCAAGCACTGTCATAAATAGCGTGGTGCCATGCTCCGCGCTTAAGCGCTTAAGTGCTTGCGTGGTCGATGCATCGATCTGCACCGGCACGTGTGCACCAGCAAACGACTGTTGCGCCGGGCGCGGCCGGTCCGTCGGGAGTTCCAGCAGCACCGGCGCATCGGCCAGCGTCCTACGCCAGTAGTCGCTCTGCGTTTGAAGCCGCTCGCCCGACAGCCACTGACGCTGCCAGGCCGCGTAATCTGGATACTGGATCGCCAGCGCTGGCAGGGGATCAACTTGGCCGGCTGCGCTTGCCGCGTACAATGCACTGAGTTCTCGCACTAACACGCCAATCGACCAGCCATCCGACACGATATGGTGCTTTGTCAGCATCAGTACGTGCTCGTCGTCAGCTAATTGGATCACGCATGCGCGCATCAGCGGGCCGCGCGCCAGATCGAACGGCGCACACGCTTCATCGGCGCTCAAACGCGCCAGCTGCGCGTCGGCATCAGACACGCCACGCAGATCATGCCAGTGCAGTGGCACGCCCGTGTCAGCCGGCAGCAGCTGCAGCTGCGGCTGACCCTCGACACTCACGAACGTCGAGCGCAGCGCCTCGTGGCGCGCGAACAGCGCATCCAGCGCTTGTTGCCATGCTGCCCGATCGAACACTCCCTGCACACGCAGCGCAAGCGGCATGTGATAAGTACCACTGACCCCATCGAGCTGCGAGAGGAACCATAGTCGCTGCTGCGCGAACGACAGCGGCAAGCTGTCTTCGCGTGAGATCGGTGTGATCTCAGGCAATGCGTTGGCTGACTGATTCAACTGCGCACTCACCGCCGCCGCGAACGCGGCCAGCGTCGGCGACGCGAATAAGCTTGTCAGCGGCATTTCAGCACCGAGCGCCCTGACCCGGTTCATCAACCGCACCGCCAGCAGCGAGTGCCCTCCGAGAGCAAAGAAGCTGTCATGCCGGCTAACACGCTCGATGCCCAATAGCTGCGACCAGATCGTCGCGAGCGTGGCCTCCAACTCACCTTGCGGTGCTTCATACGCTTGATGCGCGAGTGCGTCGGCGTCTGGCTCAGGTAGCGCACGTCGATCGAGCTTGCCATTAGGCGTCAACGGCAGCGCATCCAACCGCACAAACGCGGCTGGCACCATGTAATCAGGCAGCTGTGTCGCGACATAGTGGCGAACGTCTGCAAAGGAATCAAAGCTGGCCGGTTGGTTCGCGTAGCTGAATGGTGATGCTTGAGCGTCGTCCGAAGGCCGAAGGTACACATCGGTGGGCATCGCTTGGGCCATCTCGCTGGCTTGCACGAACACGACGTCCATGCAAGCAAGGGCATCATATTCTGACCAAGTGATGCCAACCCAGTATCCGAGTGATCCTCCTAGAGCGGAAAATGCCTCAGGCTCCAATCCGATCGTTTGCGCGTCGCCGGTCATGAGCTGACGCTGAATTAGACCGATATCATCGCTATGCTCAAGCGCCTGCATCGCCTCTATCTCTAGCGCTAGCCGGGCATTTGGCACACCCGTGATGCGCAGCTGGGCGGGACGCTCCGTCGCAAGCAATGTCTGTAGCGCCTCGATCTCGACTATCCCGCGTCCCCAACGCAGCTGCGGCGCATGAGCAAGCGACAATGTGTTGACGGGCCCTTTGCGCAACACCACGTCGTAGCGATAGCGGCTCAATTCATTATCGTAATCACGGCGCTTAAGCTCGATATCGACCGCCGCAATCGTGTCGATGCTGTCCGGCAGTGCGCTGAAGAAAGCGGGCGCTAGCAGCAGCTCTTT
>NZ_JAHLKN010000054.1:0-2294 GCF_021498065.1 Mycetohabitans sp. B3
GCGCCGGTCTAAGGCCATATAGCGCACCGTGCGATGCACAATGCCCACCCCTTTGGGTTGACCAGTCGAACCCGACGTGTACATCAAATACGCCAGTTGCTCGGGTGAGCACGCCACCATAGGGTTATCGCTTGGCTCCTGAGCGAGTGACGCATCGGCATCAACGGCAATGACATGCGCACTGAACGCATCGCAGCGCGCTTGCAATGGGCGATCCGTCAGCACGATGGGCGCGCGTGTTTCACCCAATAACGTGTGCAGCCGGCTATCAGGCCATTGCTCGTTCAGCGGCATATAGACGCCGCCGGCTTTAAGGATGGCTAGCGCTGTCACCACGCGCTCGGGCGAGCGTTGCATTAGCACGGCCACTGGCGTCTCCGCCCCCACCCCTAACCGGATCAGCCGGTGGGCCAAACGGTTCGCTTGAACATTGAGTGCCGTGTAACTAATTCGCTGTTCTTTAAAGGTAAGTGCAATGACTTCAGGTGTTGTAGCTACCTGCTCTTCGAACAACTGGTGCACGCACCGATGCGACGGATCATCGCGCTGCGTCATATTCCATGTTTCGAGCAGCAAGGTTCGTTCGTCTTCGGGCATCACCTCCAGTTGCTGAACCGGTTTGTCATGCGCATGCTCGAGTGCTTCGACAAGGCTTTCCAGTGCCCGCTGCATATACCCGCACACACGATTTGGGTCGAGTGGCTGTGCCACTTGGCAGCTCAAGCTTAAGGCTTGCTGAAAATCGTTTATCGACAACGTGACCGGATAATTGGTCCTTTCTTCTGCGCTTAACAATTCAACGCCGTCTATTGTTGGGCTTTCAGCCAAAGGCATTGCATTATGTCGATAATTGAACAATGCACTAAACAATGGCATGCCAGCCGGCACCCCACTGCAACGCTGCGCGAGTGCTAACGAAGCATGCTCGTGCTCGAGTAGCGCAGCTAAGCGTGCGTGCGTGTCACGCACGCTGTACTCAGCATGACTATGCAAATCCACACGCATTGGCAAAGTATTAACGAACAGCCCCATCGCGCTGTCTGCACCGTCACCGGCTTGCATTCGTCCAAACAGCACCGTGCCAAACACCACTTGCTGCTGGCCGCTCACGCGTGCAAGCACTTGCGCCCAGGCTAAATGGCATAAACTGGCCAGGCTTACACCCAAGCGCCTGGCCTGCGTGCGTAGCCGATCGTTCAACTCTTGCGGCAACGCTCGGTGCGTCTCAGTAATTTGGCTGCCATTGCAATGTACATCGGCTAAACCGAACGGTAGCGTAGGCTTATCCACGTTAGCCAACATGTCGGTAAAGAAACGTACATGCTCCTCTTCGCTCATGCCCAGTCGCGCTTGTACGATCGAGTTACGGAACGGCTGAGCCGGCGGCAATGTGTCACCCCGACCATCAATAAAAATTTGCACTTCGTTATTCATGACCTCCAGTGTCGAATGATCATTGATTAAATGATGAACCAATTCGATTAATAACCAGCGGCCATCGCTGTCTCGCGCAATGACGAAATGCATTAATGGCGCTTGAGTCAGATCGATGCGATATCGGCGGGTGTTGAAGCGCTCGGTCAATTGCTTGAGAATCGGCCCCTCGGCCGGGTCTAGTGTAAGCTCCATAATCCATAACGGCGCATCACGCCAGACGACCTGTGCAGGCGTAGATATATCCTCCCAAATAAATGCTGTACGCAAAATATCGTGGCGGTTCACTACCTGCTGAACTGCATCGAGATAGCAATCCAGCTTTTTTCGATCGGCAAAGGCCTTCTGAAAAAACAGCAGATAGGGGTCACCGTCGGTGGCCAGCAGATGATGAAACAAAATACCGTCCTGCAGCGGTGACAGTGCATAAATGTCTTGGATGTTTGCCACCCCGCCCGGCACTTGCTCGACAATGCGGTCAATGTCGGCTTGAGTCAGGTCAATGAGTGGCAGCATCTCCGGCGTCAGCGTAGTAGTGTCAGGCGTAATTGCATTGGGCGGCACAATCACTTCACGGTGCTGGTCCAATGATTGAGCCAGTGCACTTAACGTCGGCATATCAAATAATGCCCGCACGGACAACCCTAAGCCTCGACGTCTCAGACGCTCGATGAGTTGCACCGCCAGCAGCGAATGGCCCCCGAGTGCAAAAAAGCTGTCGTGCCGACCCACACGTTCCACTTCGAGCAATTCGGCCCAGATTTGGGCCAGCATGGTCTCCCATTCGCCTCGCGGCGCTTCATAAACATGATGCGCGAGTGCACCAGCATCTGGCTCAGGTAACGCGCGCCGATCCAGCT
>NZ_JAHLKN010000055.1:0-10264 GCF_021498065.1 Mycetohabitans sp. B3
GATCTGCACCGGCACGTGGGCACCAGCAAACGACTGTTGTGCCGGGCGCGGCCGGTCCGTCGGTAGTTCCAGCAGCACCGGCGCATCGGCCAGCGTCCTACGCCAGTAGTCGCTCTGCGTTTGAAGCCGCTCGCCCGACAGCCACTGACGCTGCCAGGCCGCGTAATCCAGATACTGGATCGCCAGCGGCGGCAATGAATCAGCTTGGGCTCCAACGCTGGCCGCGTACAGCGCGCTCAACTCGCGCACTAACACGCCAAACGACCAGCCATCCGACACGATATGGTGCTTTGTCAGCATCAGTACGTGCTCGTCGTCAGCCAATTGGATCACGCATGCGCGCATCAGCGGCCCGCACGCCAGATCGAACGGCGTGCGCGCTTCATCGGCGGTCAAACGTGACAGCTGCGCGTCGGCATCAGACACGCCACGCAGGTCATGCCAGCGCAGCGGCACACCCCTATTCACCGGCAGCAATTGCACCTGTGGCTGCCCCTCGACACTCACGAACGTCGAGCGCAGCACTTCGTGGCGCGCGAACAGCGCATCCAGCGCTTGTTGCCATGCGGCCCGATCAAAAAGCCCGCGCGCGCGCAGTACAAGTGGAATATGGTAATTAGCGCTTGCCTCATCGAGTTGCGCGAGAAACCATAGCCGCTGCTGCGCAAACGACAGCGGCAAGCTGCCTTCGCGTGAGATCGGTGTGATCTCAGGCAATACGGTGCCCTGCTGATTCATCTGCGCACTCACCACCGCTGCAAACGCGGCCAGCGTCGGCGACGCGAATAAGCTTGTCAGCGGCATTTCAGCACCGAGCGCCCTGACCCGATTCATCAACCGCACCGCCAGCAGCGAATGGCCACCCAGGGCAAAAAAGCTATCATGCCGGCCGACACGCTCGATGCCCAATAGCTGCGCCCAGATCGTCGCGAGCGTGGCCTCCAACTCACCTTGCGGTGCTTCATACGCTTGATGCGCGAGTGCGTCGGCGTCTGGCTCAGGTAGCGCACGTCGATCGAGCTTGCCATTGGGCGTCAACGGCAGCGCATCCAACCGCACAAACGCGGCTGGCACCATGTAATCAGGCAGCTGTGTCGCGACATAGTGGCGAACGTCTGCAAAGGAATCAAAGCTGGCCGGTTGGTTCGCGTAGCTGAATGGTGATGCTTGAGCGACGTCCGAAGGCCGAAGGTACACATCGGTGGGCATCGCTTGGGCCATCTCACTGGCTTGTACGAATACAACATCCAAGCAGGCGTGGGCATCATGCTCCGACCACGTGATGCCGACCCAGTAGCCAAGCAACTCACCCAATGCAGAGAAAACCTCTGGTTCCAATCCAATCGCCTGCGCGTTGCCGGTCATGAACTGACGCTGAATTAGACCGATATCATCGCTATGCTCAAGCGCCTGCATCGCCTCTATCTCCAGCGCTAGCCGGGCATTCGGCACACCCGTGATGCGCAGCTGGGCGGGACGCTCCGTCGCAAGCAATGTCTGTAGCGCCTCGATCTCGACTATCCCTCGTCCCCAACGCAGCTGTGGCGCATGAGCAAGCGACAATGTGTTGACGGGCCCTTTGCGCAACACCACGTCGTAGCGATAGCGACTCAATTCATTATCGTAGTCACCGCGCTTAAGCTCGATATCGACCGCCGCAATCGTGTCGATGCTGTCCGGCAGTGCGCTGAAGAAAGCGGGCGCTAGCAGCAGCTCTTTTTCGGCAAGCAGCGCTTGCTGGATACGCCGCCCGACGCTCGACCTGTCGTCGGTGGCCGAATCGGCTTGGTGCAACTGCACCGCGGTAGTAAAACAGTTCAGCAGGTTAAGGTTGCGCACGTCACCGATGAAAACACGCCCACCGGGCACCAGCAGGTCCATCGCTTGGCGGACCACCTCCATTAAATAGCTGGCACTGGGGAAATATTGCACCACCGAGTTGATCACGATGGTATCGAAATACTCTGACGGTAAGCCCTCGGTGATATGCGCAGCCTGTGTGCGCAATTGGACATGAGAGGCCAGTTCCGGCTGATGCGCCAACTGAGCGCGTAATGTCTCGATGGAAGGCGCGGAAAAGTCCGTGCCCCAATACGCGTCACAATGCGGCGCCAGGTGTGCAAGTAGCAGTCCCGTGCCTACGCCAATCTCCAGCACCCGCCGCGGTTGCAGCGCACGAATACGCTCAACCGCATCGGTGCGCCACGCTTGCATAGCCGACAACGGGATCGGTTGACCATCGTAGCTACTCTTCCAGACACTAAAATCCTCGCCGAAAGGATAATCTTGCTCATTACTGTAATAAGCATCATAGACACTTTGCCATTCATTGACTTGATGCGTTTCTGCTGCAGGATCGGATTCGGTAGATATATTTCTAAGGACAACATAACCGACTAAGTTTTTATCTCCGAAACGGTCCTCTCGTGCGATAACCGCAGCTTGTGCTACAGCAGGGTGGCGTTGAAGTACAGCTTCAACTTCACCCGGCTCAATCCGGTAACCGCGTATTTTGACTTGGTGGTCAGCACGGTTAACGAAATTTAAATTACCGCTGTTCTGATACCGGGCTAAGTCTCCTGTCTTATACATGCGTGCGTCGGGAGTATCCGAGAACGGATTAGGTACAAAACGTTCAGCAGTCAGTTCTGGACGGTTCAAATAGCCACGGGCGACACCGGCACCACCGATGTATAGCTCTCCGACCGCACCTAACGGCACCGGCTGGCCATACGTATCCAGTAGATAAATTTGCGTGTTCGCAATAGGCCTACCAATAGGGGTTGTCGGCCCAACCGTATCTTGATGCTCAGCAATACAGTAAATAGAAGACCAAATGGTGGTCTCGGTAGGTCCGTACAAATTCCATGTAACTTGAGTAGCGTCGCGAAGCTTTATTGATAAACTAGACGGTAATGCTTCCCCTCCGCATAGCGCCGTCAGGCCGGGCATATGCTTTGACTGCTCTAAAAGAACCTGCCAAGTCGCTGGCGTGGCCTGCATCAAGCTAATTTTTTGTTCGTCAATAAGCTTTTGAAGTATGCTCGGGTCGGTAACTTCCCTACGGCTAGCAATGACGACTGCCGCACCGTGACTCATCGGTAAGTAAAGCTCTAAGCCTGCAATATCAAAAGAGATACTGGTCACGGCAAGCAATCGGTCGTGACTCGACATGCCAGGATAGGAAGACATCGAAACCAAGAAATTGACCACATTACGATGTTCGATCATGACGCCCTTGGGTTTGCCAGTTGAGCCGGACGTGTAAATCACATAGGCAAGATCGCGGGCGGTAAGGCCTGAGATAGACGGATTGGTATCCGCCAGGGAAGGCAACTCATTTGGATCGATCACCGTGCACGACGCGAGCGCTACCTCTCCCAACACGGTACAGCCAGCTGCATCGGCCAGCACGATCATTGGTGCGGCATCGGCAAGAATATGCGCGAGGCGCTCGGACGGATACGCGGGATCGAGCGGCACATACGCGCCACCGGCCTTCAGGATCGCCAATAGCCCTACGACCATCGCCGGTGAACGTTCGACACAAATCGCCACTCGAGCGTCCGGCTTGACGCCCAGTTCAATGAGCCGATGCGCGAGACGGTTGGCCCGGGCGTTCAATTGCGCATAGCTCAGTGTCTGCGCTTCATACACCAGCGCAGTGGCATCGGGGCTGCGCGCCACCTGCGCCTCGAACAACTGATGAATGCATTGGTGGACTGGATAGGGAGCCGCCGTCGCGTTCCATGTCTGAAGCAGCAACTGACGCTCATCCGCTCCCAACATCTGAAGTGTTGCCACCGGTTGCTGTGGGCAAGCCGCCATCGCCTGCAACATCGTCGTCAGATACCCAACATGTCGCTCGATCGTCGCGGGGTCAAACAGCGCACTCGCATAATGCAACGATCCGAGGATCTCCTCGCCTGCCTCATACAAGTGCAGTTCAAGATCAAACCTAGCAATGTCGTATTTGAGTTCGTCGGGTGTGACTTTTAGGCCCGGTAGGCGCCACTGTCCTGTCTCCCTGCTCTGCCATGCGAACATTACTTGAAACAGCGGCGTGTGATTGAGCCGGCGCATCGGCTGCACGATCTCGACCACTTGCTCGAACGGCAGGTCTTGATGCGCCTGCGCGTCCAACGTCGTGCGCCGCACGCGTTCGAGTAATTGTGCCGTCGTCGGCTCACCCTCCAGATTCACACGCAACGCTAACGTATTGACAAAGAAGCCAATCAACGGCTCGATCGCAGCATGCCCCCGGTTCGCGCTGGGCGTACCAATGACCAAATCGTCCTGGCCTGACAAACGCGCGAGCACCGCGCTCCACGCCGCAAGCACCGTCATAAATAGCGTCGTGCCATGCTCAGCGCTTAAGCGCTTGAGCGCTTGCGTGGTTCGCGCATCGATCTGCACCGGCACGTGTGCGCCGGCAAACGACTGTTGTACCGGGCGCGGCCGGTCCGTCGGTAGTTCCAGCAGCACCGGTGCGTCCGCGAGCGTCGTGCGCCAGTAATCGCTCTGTGTTTGAAGCCGCTCACCACAGAGCCACTGACGCTGCCAGGCCGCGTAATCCGGATACTGGATCGTCAGCGCTGGCAGTGGATCGGCTTGCGCCCCCACGCTCGCGGCGTACAGCGCGCTTAACTCGCGCACCAGCACGCCAAACGACCAACCGTCCGACACAATATGGTGCTGTGTCAGCACCAACACGTGTTCGTCGTCGGCCAATTGAATCACGCATGCGCGCATCAAAGGCCCACGCGTCAAATCGAACGGCGCACGCGCTTCATCGGCGGTCAAACACGACAGCTGCGCGTCGGCATCGGGCACCCCACGCAGATCATGCCCGTGCAGCGGCACGCCTGTGTCGGCTGGCAGCAGCTGCACCTGCGGCTGACCGTCGACACTGACAAACGTCGAGCGCAGCGCTTCGTGGCGCGCGAACAGCGCATCCAGCGCTTGCTTCCACGCAGCCCGATCAAAAGGCCCGCGCACACGCAGCACCAGCGGGATGTGATAGGTACCACTGACTCCATCGAGTTGCGCGAGGAACCATAGTCGTTGCTGCGCGAACGACAGCGGCAACGCGCCTTCGCGCGAGATCGGTGTGATCTCAGGCAATGCATTGACTGGCTGGTTCAATTGCGCACTCACCACCGCCGCAAACGCAGCCAGCGTCGGCGATGCAAAGAGGGCCGTCAGCGGCACGTCAGCACCGAGCAGCGCGCCAACTCGGTTCATTAAACGCACTACCAGCAGCGAATGGCCCCCGAGCGCAAAGAAACTGTCATGCCGGCTAACACGCTCCACCCCGAGTAGCTCCGTCCAAATCGTCGCGAGCGTGGTCTCCAACTCGCCTTGTGGCGCTTCATAGGCATGATGCGCGAGCGCGTCAGCGTCTGGCTCAGGTAGCGCCCGCCGATCCAGCTTACCATTCGGCGTCAGTGGCAACACATCCAACCGCACAAACGCGGCCGGCACCATATACTCGGGCAAGCGAGCGGCCACATGCGCGCGCAGCTCGCTGGCCAGCGCGTCATCCGGCTCGGCCACCACGTACGCGACAAGCCGCTTGTCCATGCCCTCACCCAGCGCAAGCACTACCGCTTCTTGTACCTGCGGATGTCTAACCAGGCATGTTTTTATTTCGCCCAACTCGATTCGAAGACCTCGAATCTTGACCTGGTGATCATTGCGTCCCAGAAACGCCAAATTCCCGTCAGGCCGGTAACGCGCCAAATCACCCGTTTTATACATGCGCGCGTCCTCACGATCGCTAAACGGATCGAGCAAAAAGCGCTCGGCGGTCAGGTCGGGGCCATTCAAGTAACCGCGCACGACACTTGCACCACTGATGTACAACTCGCCGGTCGCCCCCAGCGGCACCGGCTGACCGTGTCTATCCAACAGGTAAAGTCGGTTATGGGCAATGGGCCGACCAATCGGAATAGTGTCCTCCGTATACTCTGCTGGACAAGTCCACGCTGCCACACCAATCGTTGCCTCGGTGGGGCCATACAAGTTATGCAGTTGGGCGTGCGGTAAAAGACGCTGACAAAGCCGAACCTGCGCACTCGTGAGGGCTTCTCCCGTGCAAAGCACGCGTTTGACCGCCGTGCAGCGCTGAACTGCGTCAGTGGCGAGAAACATGCTGAGCATGGAAGGCACAAAATGAACCGTCGTGATGCGCTGCCGGATCATCAACTCCACTAACGCAGACGGATCCCTATGCACACCGGGTGCTGCCACGACGAGGGTCGCGCCATTGAGCAATGTGCAAAAGCACTCCCAGACCGACACATCGAAAGTCAAGGGCGCCTTTTGCAGAACACGATCATCAGGCGTCAGTCCATACGCTTGTCGCATCCAAACTGGATGGCTCATCGACGCTTGATCTTTCTTCTGCGCGTCGTCCAGTTGCGTGACGTCAAATAGATGGGCTATTTGAGCGTGCTCGACCATCACGCCCTTTGGTATGCCGGTCGAGCCGGACGTATAAATCACATAGGCCAGATGACGAGCGCTCAACCCAGGCACCTGTGGATTGGTGGTCGCGCGCTCTGGCAGTACGTTCGGATCCAGTACGGTGAATGAAGCCAGAACCGTGTCGCCCAACGCAGACTGGCCTGCCGCATCGGCCAGCACGATGGCCGGCGCGGTATCAGCAAGAATATGCGCGAGGCGCTCGGGCGGATACGCGGGATCGAGCGGCACATACGCACCGCCCGCTTTCAGGATCGCCAATAGCCCTACGACCATCGCCGGTGAACGTTCGACGCAAATCGCCACTCGAGCGTCCGGCTTGACGCCCAATTCAATGAGCCGATGCGCGAGACGGTTGGCCCGGGCGTTCAATTGCGCATAGCTCAGTGTCTGCGCTTCATACACCAGCGCAGTGGCATCGGGGCTGCGCGCCACCTGCGCCTCAAACAATTGATGAATGCACGGGTGGGCTGGGTCGGGAGCCGCCGTCGTGTTCCACGCCTGAAGCAGCCACTGACGTTCATCCGCTCCCAGCATCTGCAGTGTTGCCACCGGTTGTTGTGGGCGAGCCACCATCGCTTGCAACATCGTCGTCAGATACCCTACGTGCCGCTCGATCGTCGCGGGGTCAAACAACGCACTCGCATAATGCAATGACCCGGTGATCTCCTCGCCTGCCTCATACAGATGCAGTTCAAGGTCGAACCTAGCGATGTCGTAATCGAGTTCGTCAGGCGTGACATCCAGCCCAGGTAAGCGCCACTGCCCTGTTTCATTGCTCTGCCACGCGAACAACACCTGAAACAACGGCGTGTGATTGAGCCGGCGCGGCGGCTGTACCACTTCAACCACTTGCTCGAACGGCAGGTCTTGATGCGCCTGCGCGTCCAGCGTCGTGCGCCGCACGCGCTCGAGCAGTTGCGCGGTCGTCGGCTCATCCTCCAGATTGACGCGCAACGCCAGCGTATTGACAAAAAAACCAATCAACGGCTCGATTGCGCGGTGCCCCCGGTTCGCGCTGGGCGTGCCAATGACCAAATCGTCCTGGCCCGACAGGCGCGCGAGCACCGCGCTCCATGCGGCAAGCACCGTCATAAATAGCGTCGTGCCATGCTCAGCGCTCAAGCGCTTCAGTGCGCACGTGGTTTGCACATCGATCCGCACCGGCACGTGCGCGCCGGCAAACGATTGCTGCACCGGACGCGGCCGGTCCGTTGGTAGCTCCAGCAGCACCGGCGCGTCAGCCAGCGTCGTGCGCCAGTAGTCGCTCTGCGTTTGAAGCCGCTCGCCCGACAGCCACTGACGCTGCCAGGTCGCGTAATCCGGATACTGGACCGCCAGCGGCGGCAGCGGATCAGCTTGCGCCCCAACGCTCGCGGCGTACAGCGCGCTCAACTCGCGTACCAACACGTCGATTGACCAGCCGTCCGACACAATATGGTGCTGCGTGAGCACGCACTGATAGTCATCGTCGGCAAGTTGAACGACGCATGCACGCATCAGCGGTCCGCGCGCCAAATCGAACGGCGCGTGCACTTCATCGGCGGTCAAACGCACCCGTTGCGCGTCGGCATCCGGCACGCCCCGCAGATCGTGCCAGCGCAGCGGCATGCCCGTGTCGGCCGGCAGCAACCGCACCTGCGGCTGCCCGTCGACACTGACAAACGTCGAGCGCAGTGCTTCGTGACGCGCAAACAGCGCATCCAGCGCTTGCTGCCAGGCAGCCCGATCGAAAGGCCCGCGCACACGCAGCACAAGCGGGATGTGGTAAGTACCCCTGACCTCATCGAGTTGCGCAAGGAACCATAGCCGTTGCTGCGCGAACGACAGCGGCAACGCGCCTTCGCGTGAAACCGGCGTGATCTCAGGCAGCGTGCTAGTTTGCTGGTTTAACTGCGCCTTCACCCCTGCCGCGAACGCGGCCAGCGTCGGCGATGCAAAGAGGGCCGCAAGTGGCACGTCGGCACCGAGCGCACCCACTCGGTTCATCAAACGCACCGCCAGCAGCGAATGGCCCCCGAGTGCAAAAAAGCTATCGTGCCGACCGACACGCTCGACGCCCAATAGCTCCGACCAGATCGACGCCAGCGTCGTCTCCAGCTCACCTTGCGGCGCTTCATACGCTTGATGCGCGAGCGCATCAGCGTCTGGCTCGGGTAACGCCCGCCGATCGAGCTTGCCATTGGGCGTCAACGGCAACGCATCGAGCCGCACAAACGCAGCCGGCACCATATACTCGGGCAAGCGAGTGGCCACATACGTGCGCAACATGCTAGCCAGCGCGTCATCCGGCTCGGCCACCACGTACGCGATAAGCCGCTTGTCCAGGCCCTCGCCTCGCACGAGCACCACCACATCGCGCACCTGCGGGTGCGCAGCCAGGCATGCCTCGATCTCCCCGGGCTCAATGCGAAAGCCGCGCATCTTAATTTGATCATCGTTGCGACCTACGTACGCCAGATTGCCGTCGGACAAATAGCGCGCCAAATCGCCCGTCTTGTACATCCGCGCATCCGGTGCATCCGAGAACGGATCGCGCACAAAGCGCTCGGCAGTCAACTCCGGACGGTTCAGGTAGCCACGTGCCACACCGCCCCCACCAATGTACAGTTCCCCCACCGCACCGAGCGGCACCGGCTGCCCGTGCGCATCGAGCAGATAGATCTTCAGGTCTGGGATCCGTACGCCAATCGGATTACCCGCTTGCTTACTGTCCTGTTGTCGAAGCGGCCGGTAAGTCACATGCACAGTGGTCTCGGTAATCCCATACATGTTGACCAATTGCGGGCGACGTTCATCGTGCGTGGCATACCATGCCTGTAAGATGGCGGGCTCCAGCGCCTCCCCACCAAAGATCACATAGCGTAATTGATCCGATAAGGCGCTTTGTGCTTGGCTAGCGATAAAGGCCTTAAACGCACTAGGTGTTTGGTTTAATACGGTGATGCCTTGCTCACAGACCAATTGGTGAAACGCTTGGGCAGAGCGGGCAGTATGATGGGGCACAATGACCAGTTTGCCACCGTAACGTAACGCGCCCCAGAGTTCCCACACGGAAAAATCAAACGCAAACGAGTGAAAGAGGCACCAGATATCGCGCTCATTGAAGCCATACCAGGAGTGAGTCGCGTCAAACAGCCGCACCACTTGCGCATGTTCGACCATCACGCCCTTGGGCGTCCCGGTCGAGCCGGACGTATAAATCACATAGGCGAGATCGTGCGCCGTCAGGCCTGACACTGACGGATTGGTATCCGCTGCCTCCGGCAGCCTATTGGGGTCAATTACCGTGCACGAGGTCAGTACAGCATCACCGAGCGCAGCGCGCCCAGCCGCATCAGCTAACACGATCGTGGGTGCGGTATCGGCGAGAATATGCGTGAGACGCTCGGACGAATACGCGGGATCGAGCGGCACATACGCACCGCCGGCCTTCAGAATCGCCAATAGCCCCACGACCATTGCCGGCGAGCGCTCGACACAGAGCACCACTCGGGTATCTGGCTTGACGCCCAATTCAATGAGCCGATGCGCGAGACGGTTGGCCCGGGCGTTCAATTGCGCATAGCTCAGTGTCTGCGCTTCATACACCAGCGCAGTGGCTTCCGGGCTGCGCGCCACCTGCGCCTCGAACAACTGATGAATGCATTGGTGAGTGGGGTAGGGAGCCGCCGTCGCGTTCCATGTCTGCAGCAGCAACTGACGCTCATCCGCTCCCAGCATCTGCAGTGTTGCCACCGATTGCTGTGGGCAAGCCGCCATCGCCTGCAACATCGTC
>NZ_JAHLKN010000056.1:0-1567 GCF_021498065.1 Mycetohabitans sp. B3
TGGTCTCCCATTCGCCTCGCGGCGCTTCATAAACATGATGCGCGAGTGCACCAGCATCTGGCTCAGGTAACGCGCGCCGATCCAGCTTGCCATTGGCCGTCAACGGCAACGCATCCAACCGCACAAAGGCAGACGGCACCATATACTCGGGCAAGCGAGCAGCCACATGCGTGCGCAGCTCGCTAACCAGCGGCTCATCGGCCTCCGCCACCACGTACGCGACCAGCCGCTTCTCCACGCCTTCGCCCCGCACAAGCACCACCGCATCGCGCACCTGCGCGTGTTGCACCAGGCACGCCTCGATCTCACCGGGCTCAATGCGAAAACCGCGGATCTTGACCTGCTCATCGTTGCGCCCGACAAACTCTAGGTTTCCATCCGGCAAATAACGCGCCAGATCGCCCGTCTTATACATTCGTGCATCCGCTTCATCTGAGAACGGATCACGCACAAAGCACTCGACAGTCAGCTCCGGGCGGTTCAGATAGCCCTGCGCAATCCCCGCGCCACCGATGTACAGCTCGCCAACTGCACCTAGCGGCACCGGCTGGCCGTGTGCATCGAGCAGATAAACTTGGGTGTTTGCAATCGGCCGACCAATCGGAATATTGACGTTGCCCTCGGGCACCGCCGTGATCCTATAAGTCGTCGCAAATGTAGTGCTCTCGGTCGGGCCGTAACCGTTGATCAACTGTTGAGGAGGCGAATCGCGCAGCACTTGCGCCACCACGCTCGCATCTAGTGCATCGCCTCCGACAATCAAGGCCTTGAGTTGGGGAAAGACTGGGCCCAATTCCACGGCCATTTGATTGAACAAACCCACGGTCAACCACAAAACACTAATACGATGTTCGCGCAACGTTTGTGCAAACAGCGCTGGCGTCAGCACCGTGTCATGATCGATCACGACCGCCGCCGCGCCATTTAATAACGGCGCCCAGACCTCAAAGGTGCTCGCGTCAAAAGCTGGATTGGCCGCCAATGCGATGCGATCATTCGCTCCAACATCAACATAGCCATTGTTGATCACTAGCCGCGCGATCGCTCGGTGCGGCACTCGCACGCCCTTGGGCATACCGGTGGAGCCCGACGTGTACATCACATAAGCCGTATCAACACTACGGCCGGCCAGTTGTGGGCACGTCGTTGGAAAGTGCTCAGTTTGCGCTTTATCTGACAAGTCCAGACGCATTAGCGCTGTGGGCAGCGCAGCCGCACCTTCGGTGTGCGCATCAGTGAGCAACAACTGCGCTGCACAATCGCTTACGATCCAGCTTTGTCGCTCTGTGGGCGCGCGCGGATCAATCGGTACGTAAGCTGCACCTGCCTTGAGGATGGCCAGCTGCGCAACCACCAAATCAATCGAGCGCTCAAGCAGCGTGGCAACAGAGTGACCGGGTTCAACACCCAGATCGATAAGCCGATGCGCGAGGCGGTTGGCCTCTGCATTAAGCTGCGCATAGCTAAGTACCTGGTCCTGGTACACCAGCGCCGTCGCCTCGGGTGTGCGCGCCACTTGATCTTCGAATAACTGCTGCACACACCGGTGTGACGGATACTCACGCTG
>NZ_JAHLKN010000057.1:0-3199 GCF_021498065.1 Mycetohabitans sp. B3
GTACACCAGCGCCGTCGCCTCGGGTGTGCGCGCCACTTGATCTTCGAATAACTGCTGCACACACCGGTGTGACGGATACTCACGCTGCGTCGCGTTCCATGTCTGAAGCAGCAGTGCACGCTCTTCGCCAGGCAGCACTTCTAAGTGCCAAACCGGT
Source organism: Mycetohabitans sp. B3 (assembly GCF_021498065.1). Classification (NCBI taxonomy): domain Bacteria; kingdom Pseudomonadati; phylum Pseudomonadota; class Betaproteobacteria; order Burkholderiales; family Burkholderiaceae; genus Mycetohabitans; species Mycetohabitans sp. B3. The sequence goes on from NZ_JAHLKN010000057.1 coordinate 158, forward strand.
AAGTTTGGCGAATATTCGAGCGCTTGCGTTAGGCTTTCCAGTGCCTGCTGCATATAACCACACACACGGTTTGCGTCAAACGGCCGTGCCACTTGAACACTGAGCCTTAACGCTCGATCGGCATCATCCACCGACAGCGTGAGTGGGTAGTTGGTACGCCCTTCTACATCTAAAAAACCCGCACCTTCCCCCGATTGTTTATCGCCCAGCCGCACCACATTGCGTCGGTAATTAAGCAGCGCGCTAAAGAGTGGCGTGCCCGCCGGCACGCCACTGCAACGCTGCGCGAGTGCCAGCGACGCATGTTCGTGTTCAAGCAACGCGGCCAAGCGTGCTTGTGTATCCCGCACGCCATCCTCAACGTTACGGTCTAGTTCCACTCTCAGCGGCAGTGTATTGATAAACGGCCCCATCGCGCTGCCCGTGCCATTGCCACCTTGCACGCGCCCGAACAATACTGTGCCAAACACCACCCGCTGCTGGCCACTCGCACGCGCGAGCACCTGCGCCCACGCCAGATGAAATAAGCTGGCCACGCTCACACCCAAACGTCTGGCTTGCGCACGCAACTGATCGTTCAATGCCTGTGACAACGCGTGCTGCGCTTCGGTCACTTGCGCGCCGTCACGATGCACATCGGCAAGCCCAAACGGCAGTGTCGGCTCATCCACGTCAGCAAGCATGTCGGTAAAGAAGCGTTCATGGGCTTCTTGACTCACGCCCAGGCGTGCCTGCGCAACCAAGTTACGGAAGGGTGAAGCCGGTGGCAAAGTATCGCCCCGACCATCCAGGAAAACCTGCACCTCGGTATGCATGGCTTCCAGTGTCGCGTGATCATCGATTAGATGGTGCACCAACTCAAATAGCAGCCAGCAACCATCGCTATCTCGCGCGATGACGAAATGCATCAACGGGGCTTGAGTTAAATCGATACGGTGACGACGAGAATTGAAGCGATGGGTCAATTGCTCGGTGGCAGATCCCTGGGCTGGGTCTAAAACAAGCTCAGTCGTCGATAGCGGAGCATGGCGCCAGACAACCTGGGCAGGTGTAGACAGTCCGTCCCACACAAAGGCCGTGCGCAAAATATCGTGACGATTAACGACCTGCCGGACCGCATCGAGGTAGTGATCGAGCGCCTGCCGATCATCAAATGATTTCTGAACCATCCGCAGATACGGGTCGCCGTCAGTGGTCAGAAAGTGGTGAAATAAAATCCCGTCCTGCAGCGGCGAAAGCGCATAAATATCTTGAATGTTCGCTACTCCACCAGGCACCTGCTCAACAATTCGATCAATGTCCGCTTGGGTCAAATCGATCAGGGGCAACATCTGCGGCGTGATTGCGGTAGTGTCGGGCGTAATCACGTTGGGCGGCACCGTCACTTCACGGTACGGGTTGAGCGATTGAGCCAGGGCAGCCAAGGTAGGCGAATCGAACAACGTGCGTACCGAGACTGTCAACCCAACACGGCGCAAGCGTTCAATCATGCGTACCGCAAGCAACGAATGACCACCCAGTGCAAAAAAGCTGTCTTGACGGCCAATACGCTCAACGCCAAGCAGTTCACGCCAGATTGCCGCGAGCGTGGTCTCAAATTCCCCTTGCGGTGCCTCATAACTTTGCTCAGACAGCGCGCTGCTTGGCGCTGGCAAGGCACGGCGGTCAAGCTTGCCGTTCGGCGTAAGCGGCAACGCATCCAGGCGCATGAAAGCGGCCGGCACCATGTATTCGGGTAGTAGTGCTGCGACATACTGACGAATATCCGCAAACTGATCTAAGCTTGTCGGGTTATTGGCATAAGCATGAGGGGATTGTCCGCTACTAGAGGAAGGCGACAGGTAGAGATCCGTAGGGATCGCACAAGCCATGTCGCCTGTCTTTACCAGCACAATATCGATACATGCTGGAGCGACCTGTTCCGACCATGTGACACCGACCCAATAACCCAACGATTCGCCCAATGCGTAGAAATCTTCGACATTGGGCGCCATGGTTTGTGTATATCCCGTTTTGAGCCGATGCTGGATCTGTTTAAGATCACAATCGTCGTTATCAAGCGCCTGCATGGCTTCCAATTCGCACGCCAAGCGCATATTGGGCACACCGACAATACGCAGGCAGGCGGGACGTTCAGCGGCTAAATGCGTCTGCACCGCCTCAAGCGTGGTGGACTCTGCTGTCCAATGCAGCTGCGGTGCATACGCCAGCGGTAGCGGGTTGACTGGCCCTTTGCGCAGCACCACATCGTAGCGGTAACGGCTCAATTCATTATGGTAATCCCGCTGTTTGAGCTGGATATCGATCGCTGCAATCTCGTCAATCGTGCGGGGCAGCGTGCTGAAGAAGGCCGGCGCCAAACGCAATTCCTTCCTGGCCAATTGCGTTTGCTCAATCCGTTGGCGCACACTGGCATGATCATCCGTCGTGAGATCCGCCTGATGCAATTGGACGGCACTCGCAAAACACCCAAACAATCGCAGATCGAGCACATCGCCGATGAAAAGCGCGCCTCCCGGCGCAAGTAGCGCCATAGCCTGGCGTAATACATCAATTAAATAGTCCGTATTCGGAAAATGCAGGATGACAGAATTAATGACGATGGTGTCAAAGTAGCCTTGCGGCAAACCATCGGTAATATGTGCGGGCTGCGTGCGCAACTCAACGCGTGCCGTCAATTCAGCCTGCTGCGCCACTTGGGCTTTAAGCGTTTCAATAACGGGGGCGGAAATATCTGTGCCCCAATACGCTTCACAATGCGGCGCCAGGTGTGCGAGTAGCAGTCCCGTGCCTACGCCAATCTCCAGCACCCGCCGCGGTTGCAGCGCACGAATACGCTCAACCGCATCGGCTCGCCACGCTTGCATCGCCGACAACGGAATCGGCTGGCCATCGTAGCTGCTCTTCCAAATATTGAAGTTTTCACCAAATGGATAGTCTGCGTCGTCTTGATAGTACGTATCGTAGACCTTCTGCCATTCTTCGACTTGGTTTGCCTCCGTCGTGAGATCTCGCTCGGCAGGAGCTTCATCGAGCACAATG
>NZ_JAHLKN010000058.1:0-20024 GCF_021498065.1 Mycetohabitans sp. B3
ACCGGCGCCGGACGCAAGCACGCGTCCAACACGTAGGCCGTGGCGTTATCCAGCGGCGTGCCGATCGGCATCGACGCTTGCGCTTGACACGGTGCCTCGATCAGATGGCACGTGGCAATGGTCGTCTCGGTCGGTCCATATCCGTTGATAAAGCGCAGGGTTGGACAGTGCTCAAGCACGCGCTGCGCCGCCGCGGCGGAGACAATATCGCCGCCCACCGTCAGCTGACGCACGCTGCGCAAATAGCTCAAGTCACCTTCGGCCATCACTTGAAACAGCCCTGCGCTCAACCATAGCGCGCCCACCTGATGCGCTCGGATGGTCTCTTGCAGCACATGCACGTCCAACTCGCCCGGCGGCACAATGACGGCCTGACCACCACAGAGCAGCGGCGTCCACAGCTCATATGCGGACACGTCAAAGGCGTGCGATGAATGCAGCAGCACGCGATCGCGCACGGCGGACAAGCGCCGGTCTAAGGCCATATAGCGCACCGTGCGATGCACAATGCCCACCCCTTTGGGTTGACCAGTCGAACCCGACGTGTACATCAAGTACGCCAGTTGCTCGGGTGAGCACGCCACCATAGGGTTATCGCTTGGCTCCTGAACGAGTGACGCATCAGCATCAACGGCAATGACATGCGCACTGAACGCATCGCAGCGCCCTTGCAATGGGCGATCCGTCAGCACGATGGGCGCGCGTGTTTCACTCAATAACGTGTGCAGCCGGCTATCAGGCCATTGCTCGTTCAGCGGCATATAGACGCCGCCGGCTTTAAGGATGGCCAGCGCTGTCACCACGCGCTCGGGCGAGCGTTGCATTAGCACGGCCACTGGCGTCTCCGCCACCACCCCCAACCGGATCAGCCGGTGGGCCAAACGGTTTGCCTGGGCATTCAGCTCCGCATAACTGAGGGTCTGGTCTACGCATACCAGCGCAGTCGCATCAGGGGTACGCTCGACTTGTTTTTCAAACAGCTCGTGCGGCGTTCCGTCAGGCACCGGTTGCGCAGTGGTGTTCCATTCGACAAGCAGGCGCTGCTGCTGCGCTGCATTAAGCCAGTCAACGTCGCTGACAGACTGATTAGGCTCAGCATGAAGCTCTTTTAGGAACGCTAAAAAACCATGTTGCGACTGGGTGAATTCATTTGCCGTGTCGAATGCGCGGTCCACATCAAGAGCAAACCGCAGCATAGGGCTATCGGGCTGAACATGGGCCACGACAAGAAGGCTCTCGATAGAGCCCGTGGCTAAAAGGTAGCTTGTTGACGGATACGAACCAAATAACAAATGGTTATCCACCATCCCAACGTCCAATAGGGAGCCAAACAACCGCTGAGTGGGTGCCAATCTCAATATTTGGCGTAAGGCATCAATCGGATAGCGTTGGTGCCGCAGTCCCTGATGGATTTTTTGTGCTACTTGGTCTTTTAGTGACGAGAGGGTTGTGCTTGGTCGAACAGTCAGCCGTATTGGCAGTACGTTAGATACCCTGCCAGGGACGCATCGATCCATACTTGAGCAAGCAGCAACCGGGACACCAAGTAGCACGTCCTGCGCCCCAGTTAGCCGGTGCAAATAGGCCGCCATGGCGGCAATAACGAGTTGGACTAACTCAATTGCAGAAAATTCAAATGTATCAATCCTCTGGCTATCGGACTGGGCAAGATCAGGAACATGGCGTAATTGATGATGAGCAGGGCTCGCAAGCTGGCTTGCCTGTATCATCGGTTCAGGCCAATTAGCGCAACGCTTGAGCCAATACGTTTCATCGCGTGCCCATTGTGCCGAATTGCGATATTGGGCATCCTTCTCTAACAATTGAGAGACGGACATGAAAGGGTAAGGAACAGGCTTGTCACCCTTACACATCGCGCTATACACATGTGCAATGCGTTGCGCGATAAGGTGCATACCCACGCCGTCCATCACGATAGAATGATAGCGTTGGTACCACAGCGTCTGATCTGAAGCGGTTTGCAGCAATGCATAATGGAACAGCGGTCCTTGTAAAATATTCAATGGCCGCTCATAATCAGCGCGTATCCATGCTTGAGCGGCAGCTTGCGAGTCCGCTTCCGCACTGAGGTCAACCCGCGATAGCGACCATGCTGGTGAACCCACATACTGTTGAATTCCTTCATCGGTCTGGACAAAATGCAAACGCAAACTATCTACTTCATTGATCACCTGCCGCAACGCCGCTTCAAACAAGGCTGGATCAACGGCCCCTTCGATGACTGTGTACTGACCAATGGTGGTATAGGCGCGGCTGTCTGGGTAGTGCTGCTGAGCAAGCCAGACTTCCGTTTGAGCAGTGGATAACGGATACGTAAGCGGCGTGACGCTAATAGACATAATTGGGCTCCAAATCAGACGGAAAGCAATCCGCTTACATAGCCGAATCAGTCAGCTAACCATCTGTTACTTTGCAATTTTTAGTAGTACAAACTTCCTAACAATCATCTTGCCTGCTTCTGCTTGTACCAATTGTCGGTCTTTCAAAGGGTAGCTCTACAGATGTGAGCAGATACCGTGCCACGATGAAAGGTCGGACGCAATCGTTGGCCAATATGACATTTCATGGGCATGCGGAACCAAGCCTAACGATCTATCGTAATACAACGTTGTAATGCCCATACCTAACCGGCTACAGTGGCTCACCGCTCTGCTTAGGCAGCCTGATGTTAAGCGTGGCATTCGCATGGAATCCGCAAAACCGCTTCCCTGCTTAAGGAATCAACTGAACTCGACAAAGCGCCACCCCCAATGGGGCGATGCAACATTGCAGACTAACAACTGAAACGTGGACAACTCAATGATACCTACACCCGTGCGAGCTATTGCCCGCACTTAAGACACCACCGCGTCACCTCTTGCAAAGCGGGTTCGAGGCAAGAAGGATAGGGAGAGAAGTGAGCATACCGCATAAGGACAATTTGCGCTGATGCTATATTGGGGTACTTCGTCATTACGTTCACTCCAGACATCGCCTGTATGAAACGGCAGTCACGACTGACGACGAATCATCCCATTTTTTGGCTAAACCGCACCGCGCACAAGGATAAAGCTCCATTCCCGTGGAATGCTTAACATGGGCAAAACCACTATATATCGTAATTTTGAGCGGTCAAAGCACTTTTCCTTTCTAAAAACCGACAAAATCTGAACAAAAAAGCATTTAAACAGCATGTCGCTGATGGCCAGAATATGGCAGCAAGCGAGAAATACGAAGATATTTATGTTATTCATATTTATAAAACGGCACATGAGTAAGTTCAATAAAATAATTATCCCAAAAATCAACTTTATACGATGTTTTGAGAAATAATAAAAAATTGCCGCGCTTACTGATCCAACCATAATCGGATTCTCCCCTGTACTCCCGGACACGGTTCACGCTAAAGTAGATGAATCGATCCTGCATCGGAACTCGCGTGGCGAGCGATATTTCAATGCGCCATACGGATGCTTTTCGTTGTAGTGCCCGAAGGCCATGACGAGAGGGCTCGATGACCAGCGGGTTACGGGGCAACCGGATCGTCTCGTCATCCAGTGTGGCACGCATGGCGCGGGTAAGCACACAGCAGCGTGATCGGCCAGCACGAATCCAATATACAGCCATGTGCGAGCGATTACTGTTGCGAGCATCGCCGTGCCAAACGCCGCGGCACCCGGCCCAATAAAGGTCATGCTCAACTGGCTCGAAGTTAGCACGCCGTTGCGCCGCTACGTCCACACGACGATCAGCGCGTCGTCCGAGTTTAAACCTCGTCACCATCACCGGCATTGCCGACATATTGTCGCGCATCCATGCTCCACCGACATATGGCTCACACGCCACCGGCACGCGGCTTGCTACGCGCGTCGATAGGGATGCCCTCCTGCGTCATATCCCGCGTTTAGAGGAACAACGTTGAACACTCGCTCGACCCATGGGCTGCTGGAAGTCGGCCGCAACTGCGACTCACTGTGCCATGCCGATCGCTTCAGCGTGCTGATCGACGCCGCCGTGTATTTTTCGGCGTTGCGCGAAGCCATCCGTGGCGCGCAGCATACTGTTTTCATCGTCGGCTGGGATATCAACAGTCGAATGAAGCTGGTACCGCAGGGCGCGGCGGACGGCTTCCCCGAGCCGCTTGGCGCTTTCCTGCAAGCCGTAGCGAGCGCCAACCGGCGGCTGCGGATTTACGTGTTGGCATGGGATTTCGCCATGATTTACGCGTTCGAACGAGAATGGATGCCTGTCTATCCGACCGGCTGGCGTTCGCATCGACGGATCCTGTTCCGGATGGATAACACACACCCACGCGGTGCTTCGCATCACCCAAAGTTCGTCGTCGTCGATGACCGGCTCGCGTTCGTCGGCGGGTTGGACTTGACCCGCGCGCGCTGGGACACGCCGGCGCATGCTGCAAACGATCCTTGGCGCCGCAACCCCGACGGCTCGCCGTACAACCCGTTCCATGATGTCCACACGGTCTTCGATGGCGAAGCCGCGCGTGCGATCGGCCAATTGGCACGAGGCCGCTGGCACCGCGCGTGCGGCAAGACGCTGGCGATCCGCGCCGAGCGCAACCTAAGCGGCACCGACCCATGGCCGTCGAGCGTGCCAGTGGACGTGCACGACGTCGTGCTCGGCATTGCGTTGACCGCGCCGCCTTACCGCAACGAGCTTGGCGTGCAGCACATCCGTACGCTCACCGTCGACATAATCGAAGCTACGCAGCACAATCTCTATATCGAGAATCAGTACTTGACCGCCGCTGTCGTGCGCGACGCGCTGAGCCGACGGCTCGAGGACCCGCACGCGCCCGACGTCGCGGTGGTCGTGCCACGCAACCACAGCGGCTGGCTGCAAGAAGCCACCATGGGCGCGCTGCGTGCGCGGCTACACCGCGCGCTCACGCAAGCCGATCGCCACGGACACTACCGGCTCTGGTACCCCCACATCGACGGGCTGCACACGGGGTGCCTGAACGTACACAGCAAGCTGATGATCAGTGACAACGAGCGGCTTTGCGTCGGTAGCGCGAACCTGAACAACCGCTCAATGGTGCTCGACACGGAATGTAACGTCGTATTGGACGCCAATGGCAGCGACCGCGTGCGTGCAATGATCGCGTCAATCCGAGACCGGCTACTCGCCGAACACCTGGATGTCTCGCCTGAAGCGGTGGCTGCCGCGCTGCAGCATCATGGTCGCTTAAACGGTGCGATCGACGCGTTGCGGCACGACGCACGCACGCTCACGCCACTGGATCCCACCATCCCACCCGAACTCGAAGCGTTGGTGCCGGTTAGCGCGTGGGCGGACCCGGAAGTCCCGATAGAACCGGACGCGCTGGTCCGGCAGTTCCTCGACGATGGTCAGGGCGCGCGCCCAGCGACCCGGCTGCTCCTTCTCGGGGCCTTCGCACTCGCATTAGCCACGTTAGCCGCGCTGTGGCGCTTCACTCCCGCCGGTCAGGCATTGAGCGTAGCCCATGTCGTGCATTGGGGCGAACGATTGGCCGCATTGCCGCTGACACCAGCGATCGTGCTGCTTGGCTACGTCGTCGCTTCGCTAGCGGCCGTGCCCATCACGCTGATCATTGTCGCCACTGGACTGGTTTTTGGCACATGGCCGGGCGCAGCATACGCGCTAGTTGGCACGATGCTGGCTGCGGCGGCCACCTACTACGTCGGCGTCGGGCTGGGCCGCGACGCGGTGCGCCGGCTCGCCGGCTCCCGCGCGAATCGCCTGAGCGAGCGCATCGGCAAGCGTGGTTTGCTGACCATCCTGGTGCTACGACTGGTGCCGGTCGCGCCGTTCTCGATCGTCAACCTAGTGGCCGGTGCGTCCCATATCGGGATACGCGAATTCCTGCTCGGCACGCTGCTCGGCATGGCCCCGGGCACGGTGCTGACCGTGACGTTCGCACACCAACTGGTCGCATCGATCCGGCATCCCGACGCGGGCTCGCTCGCGTTGCTCATCGGCATCGGCACCGCGCTGGTGGCGCTGTCGATTCTATTGCACAAGCTGCTAAAAAAATATTGACCACCATGCCCTACTCAGAACTGCGTATTGCGACCTACAACATCCATGGCGCTGTTGGCCGAGGGCGACAACGCTCAACGCAACGCATCGCTGACGTTATCGCCGAACTAGACGCCGACATCGTCGCCCTTCAGGAGGTCCCGTTGAACGGCGCCTCCAACACGCCCGGCGTGCTGGACGATTTGCGGCATGCCACCGGCATGGAGGCGGTGGCCGGGCCAACGCTGCAGACCGAGCGTGGAGACTACGGCAATGCGGTGCTGTCGCGGCTACCGATTCGCGCGGCACGCACACTGGACTTGTCGTTTACGCGACGCGAACCGCGCGGCGCGCTCGATGCGGACATCGAATATGCGGACGGCGTGCTGCGCGTAGTCGCGACGCACCTGGGGCTGTCGGCGATCGAGCGCAGCGCACAGGTGCGCACGCTGCTCGCCGCATTCGACAGCAGCGAGTTGCCGGTAATCCTGTTGGGCGACATCAACGAATGGTTTGTGCACGGCCGTGCATTGCGCGCGCTGGTCGGGCATTTTCGACGGGCGCCGGCGCCACGCACGTTTCCGGCACGCTGGCCGATCCTCTCGCTGGACCGCATCTGGGTCCATCCTGGGGAATGGCTGATCGATGTCCAAGTGCATCGTAGCGCGCTTGCGCGCGTCGCGTCTGATCATTTGCCGTTGATTGCGCGCATCCGCGCAAACGGCAATGGTACTCGTCCTCTCGAGGTGGCCGGCGGCGTCGCGGCCGTCACGGGCCTGCGAGACAGCGCGACGCGCACCGGTAAAGATTCGACCGGGGACATTCGTTCGCTACCGCGATAACATAGGCATGGGCTCGCAGTCGACAAAGTACTCTAACGCGGCGCGCCATCGCGGGGTGTGATATTGCGCACGGACGAGCCGTCCCCGGGGCCGGCTAAAGCGCACGGCGCGCCAGCATGGAGCGAATATGCCCTATAGCGGCCGCGGGATTCAAACCCTTTGGGCATACATCCGCACAGTTCATGATCGTCCGGCAGCGAAACAGTCGATACGGATCCTCCAAATTGTCTAGACGCTCGCCGGTGGCTTCGTCGCGCGAATCTACGATGAACCGGTACGCCTGCAAAAGGCCGGCCGGACCAACGAATTTGTCCGGATTCCACCAGTACGACGGGCACGCAGTCGAGCAGCACGCACAAAGGATGCACTCATACAACCCATCGAGTTGGTCACGCTCCTGCGGTGTCTGCAATCGCTCGCGCTCCGGCGGCGGCGTATCGTTGACCAGATAGGGCCGGACCGAGTGGTACTGGTTGAAAAAGCTGGTCATGTCCACGATCAGGTCACGCACGACTGGCAGACCGGGCAATGGCCTGAGCTGGATGTGCGCCGGTAGCGATTGCATATTCGTCAGACAGGCCAACCCGTTCACGCCATTGATGTTCATCGCATCCGAGCCACAGATCCCCTCGCGGCACGAGCGACGGTAGGCGAGCGTCTCATCGAGCGCCTTGAGCCGTCCCAGCACGTCGAGCAGCATCCGGTCTTCGGGCTGCGGCTCGATCTCGTAGCGTTGCATGCGGGGGCGCTCATCCCGGTCGGGATCGTAACGGAAGACATCGATGACGCGTCGCTGGGTCATGGCAACAAGCTCCGGAAAGTCGAGCAGTAGGAAAATGGGATAAGCAACAACCATTCCCATGCCGGCGCGGCGCTGCCGACTCCTGACGGCTGGTTCATCCGACCTCAAATGCGCAGCATTCAACGGCAAGGTCGCCGACGCGACGCTCGATGACGGCGGGTATCCGCGGCATCAGCCAGCAGTGGGGGCTTGGCGCGGACGTGCGCTGACGCTGCCGGGCGGCCCGAACGCGATACAGCCAGCATAGTCGGCAACATCGTTGATCCAGTGCAGTTGCAGCGCCGCGATATCCCCCCATGCGCCACTCGCCGGCGCATCCACGCGCTGCACGCCCTGGGCAAACGGATCCACCGACACCTGCTGCAAACCATACCCAATACCGACGCCCAGCGCCTTGAGCACGGCTTCCTTGGCCGTCCAGCAGCGGAAAAAACCTTGAGCGCCCCGCACGTGGCCCCCCTCGCGCAGCGCACGCTGCTCGGCGTCGGTGCACACCGTTCCGAGCAACGCCTGCCAGTCGAGCATACGGTTCATGCACTCGATGTCCACGCCCACGCAGCGCCTGTCCGATAGCGCAATCAACGCATGCTGGCCTGCATGCGTGACGTTAAACGACAATGTGTCGCCGTAGCCGTCGAGTTCCGGCCGTCCGAACAGCCCCGACGAAAAGCGCAGCGACAGCGGCACACCACCGATATGCCTGGCAAGCAACGTTCGCAGTACGGCACGCGTCGCGGCAAAGCGCAGCCGATCCTCGTCACGCCGATAGCGTAAGGCCTGTTGCTGTTCATCGGCGGACAACCACGCCTGCAGCCGGTTCCATGCAGTGGGAGCGAGTGGGATCCGCACGTGCCACAGCATCACGTCATCGGGCCAGCACCCGCCGGGGTGCAGCAGGGTTGTCATCGTAATGTGTGTGGCGTCCTCGTTCATCGCTCGTGTGGGGGTTCTGAGGTTAATCTACGCTGCGTTGGCAAGCAGTGCCCTGCCGGCGCGCGCGCCGTTGGGCTTACCCATCGCACGGCTGATGAAGTCGCCCGCCGCAACGACTGCGTTTAGGTCAACGCCTGTCTCGATTCCAAGTCCGTGAAGCAGGTACAACACGTCTTCCGTGGCCACGTTGCCCGTCGCGCCTTTAGCGTAGGGGCAGCCACCGAGGCCCGCGACCGACGAATGAAAGATGGCGATACCAGCCTGCAGTCCCGCATAGATGTTCGCCAGTGCTTGTCCATAAGTATCGTGGAAGTGTCCGGCAATACGCTCGAGCGGAAAGACATGTGATACGGCCTCGGCCACCTCCAGCACACGGTTTGCAGTACCTACGCCGATGGTGTCAGCGATGTCAATTTCATCGCATCCAAGATCGCGCATCCGGGTCACCACATCGACCACGGCATCGAGCGCGACGTCCCCTTGGTACGGGCAGCCGAAGGCGCACGAGATGCTGCCGCGCAACCGCAGTCCGGCCTCTTTGGCGACCTTCGCGACAGGGGTGAACCGCGCAAGGGATTCAGCGATCGAGCAATTAATATTGTGTTGCGAAAACGCTTCGCTGGCCGCACCAAAAATAACCACCTCATCGAGCCGTGCGGCCAGCGCGACCTCGAGACCTTTCATGTTGGGCGTCAACGCCGAATACAGCGTACCCGCCCGCCGTTGGATGCGGGCCATCACGTCAGCGCCGTCGGCCATTTGCGGCACCCATGTCGGTGACACGAATGACGCCGCCTCGATGTTTGTGAAACCGGCTGCGCTCAGCCGGTCGATCAGTTCCACCTTAACGTCGGTCGATACCTGCGATTTTTCCGCTTGCAGACCATCGCGGGGCCCCACTTCGACGATCTTCACCCGGCCGGGCAAACTGGGCATGTTGCGGCGGCACGCGGCCGCCAAACCGCTCCGTCCCTCCGTCATGCTGTCACCTCCAGAGTCAATAGCTGTGCGCCGTCGGCCACCTGGTCACCGGCCGCGTACAAGATCTGCTCGATCTTGCCGGCCGCCGGCGCCGCAATCGTGTGCTCCATCTTCATTGCCTCCAGTACGATCAGGGGCGTGCCCTTGTTGACCCGTGCGCCGGGTTCGACCAGCACCGCAATCACTTTGCCGGGCATCGGCGCGGTCAGCCGCCCCTCGTCGTGCTCGGCATCCGCCGCGTGGGCCAGTAAATTTTTCCATTCGAACGCAAACGCGTCGCCGCGCGAGAAAACATGGAAGGTATCGCGGTCAACGAATACGCGTCCGGTGATGCGCTGTACGCCGAGCGTCATACCCCATTCATGCGCGCCGTCGCCGCCCCACCACGCGAACGGCAAGGCTTTGCCGCTCAGCTCCAGCACCGCGCCATTCGAATCACACTGGAAACGCACCGCGATCGTCGCATCGTCTGCGCGCTCGACATCGCGCCATTCGATGACCTGCGTGTAGTGGCCATTTAAGCGCCAATGCGACAGGGCGGTCCAAGGCGACGTATCCCGCTCACGCGCCAGCAGCGCGGCGCTGGCAAGCGCAAGGGCTTCGCCAACCGGCTTTTCCCGGCGCGCAAACAATACCGCATGATGGCGCTCGATCAGGCCCGTGTCGAGATCGGCATGCGTGAACGGCTCGCTGGTCGAGATTCGATGCAGGAATTCGATATTCGTATGCGGACCGACGATCTCAAACTCGCGCAGCGCGCGTGACAACCGCGCCAGCGCGTCGCCGCGGTCCGTGCCGTGCACGATCAGCTTGGCGATCATCGGATCATAGTGCGGCGTGATTGTATCGCCTTGCCGCACCCCGCTGTCAATGCGCACTGGCGCACGCGATGCCGGGCTGCCCTGTGCGCCGAGCCTGAACTCGACGGCGTCTGGCATCCGCAGATGCAACAGGGTACCGGTCGACGGCAGGAAGTCGCGCGCCGGGTTCTCCGCGTAGATCCGCGCCTCGATCGCATGGCCACTCACGTGCAGCTCGTGTTGTTGCAACGGCAGCTTTTCGCCGGCGGCGACGCGCAGTTGCCACTCGACTAGATCCAGTCCCGTCACCATCTCGGTGACGGGATGCTCAACCTGTAGACGCGTGTTCATCTCCATGAAATAGAACTCGCCGCCCTGCGTCATGATGAATTCAACGGTACCGGCGCCAACATAGTCGACCGCGCGGGCCGCAGCAACCGCCGCCTTCCCCATAGCGCGACGCTTATCGTCTGACAAGCCGGGCGCCGGCGCCTCCTCGAGCACCTTTTGGTAACGCCGCTGCACCGAGCAATCGCGGTCAAACAAATACACGGCGTTGCGATGCTGATCCGCAAAGATCTGCACTTCGACATGGCGCGGACGCACCAGGTACTTTTCGATCAGCACGCAATCGTTGCCGAAACTGCTTGCCGCCTCGCGCTGGCACGAAGTCAGCGCGGCGGCGAATTCCTCGCGCCGCTCGACAACCCGCATGCCCTTGCCGCCACCGCCCGCGCTGGCCTTGAGCAATACCGGATAGCCGATCGCATCTGCTTCGCGCTGCAATCGTGCCCAGTCCTGATCTTCGCCGTGATAGCCCGGCACCAGCGGCACAGCAGCGGCCTGCATCAGCGTCTTAGCCGCTGCCTTCAAGCCCATCGTAGCAATCGCATTGACCGGCGGCCCGATAAATGCGATGCCGGCCGCCGTGCAAGCCTGCGCAAATGCTTCGTTTTCCGACAAAAAGCCATAGCCTGGGTGGACCGCCTGCACGCCGGTGCGTTGGGCAGCATCAATGATCTGCTCGATGCGTAAGTAACTTTCGGCCGTCGGCGCTGCGCCGATATGGACTGCCTCGTCACAAATACTGACGTGCTTGGCCTTCGCATCGGCATCCGAATAGACCGCCACGCTGTGGATACCCAGGCGGCGGCACGTCACAGCCACACGGCAGGCAATTTCACCGCGATTGGCAATCAGTATCTTCTTGAACATGGCGTACTATCCCGTTGAACCGCGCTGGCGGCACACCGCAATGGCCCGCGGCCAAACTAACGCGCGACCCGTTTCAGATGCACCACCCCGGCGCGCGCTTCTCGAGAAACGACGTCACTCCTTCGCGGCCCTCCGCTGAGGCCCGCACGCGTGCGATCCGCTCGGCGCTCTCAGCTATCAACTCGTCGGTCAATGGCCTGCCGGCGACGTCCTGCACCAGCCGCTTGGATGCGGCAACCGCACCGGGACCATTGGCCCTAAGCGCATCGGCCAGCCGGCGCACCGTCTCGTCCAGCGCGACTTGCGGCACGAGTTTGCTGACCAGCCCGAGCCGCAACGCGGTCACGCCGTCGAACGGCTCGGCGGTCGTGAAATAGCGCCGCGCCGCACGCTCGCCCATCGCGCGAATCACATAGGGCGCAATCGTCGCCGGGATCAGGCCGAGCCGCACCTCGGACAGGCAAAAATGTGCTTCTTCCTGCGCGACAACCATGTCCGCGGCCGATATCAATCCCATTCCGCCGGCGTAGACATCGCCATTGACGCGTGCCACCACGGGCTTGGGACAGCGGTCAATCGTTGCCAGCATTCGCGCGAGCGCGCGCGCATCAGCACGGTTCTCGTCGTCCGAGTAGCCGGCCATCTTGCGCATCCAGTTCAGATCGGCGCCCGCACAGAACGCCACCCCATTGGCAGCGAGCACGATCGCGCGGATTTCGCGGTGTTGGCCCAGCATGTCGAATGCCGACGTCAGCTCGGCAATCATCGTTTCGTTGAATGCATTGCGCACCTGCGGCCGGTTCAACGTCACAGTCGCCAGCGTATCCTCGCAATCGAGTGTCAAGGTGTCGTATTGCATTGCTTCGTCTCCTCGCATCCGCTGAACATGGGAGCCGCCAGCGCCTACATGCGGAACACGCCAAAGCGCGTCTCGCCGATCGGCGCATTCATCGCGGCCGACAAGCCTAGGCCGAGCACATCGCGGGTCTGCGCCGGATCGATGACGCCATCATCCCACAAGCGGGCGCTCGCGTAGTAGGGGTGGCCCTGATGCTCGTATTGCTCACGGATGGATGCTTTAAAAGCTTCTTCGTCCTCGGCGGACCAGGTCCCGCCCTTCGCCTCGATGCCGTCGCGGCGTACCGTGGCCAGCACGGAGGCTGCCTGCTCAGCGCCCATGACGGAGATTCGCGCATTCGGCCACATCCATAGCATCCGCGGCGAGTACGCGCGGCCGCACATCCCGTAGTTACCGGCACCGAACGAGCCGCCGATGATCACCGTCAACTTGGGCACCTGCGCAGTCGCAACCGCGGTGACCATCTTTGCGCCGTGACGGGCAATTCCTTCGTTCTCGTACTTGCGTCCGACCATGAAGCCGGTGATGTTCTGCAGGAAAATCAACGGAACCTTGCGCTGGCAGCACAACTCGATGAAGTGCGCCCCCTTGAGCGCTGATTCAGAAAACAGAATACCGTTGTTGGCGACGATGCCGACAGGATGACCCCACAGGTGCGCAAACCCGGTCACCAGTGTCGTACCGTAGCGCGCCTTGAACTCATTGAACTGCGAATCATCGACAAGGCGCGCGATCACCTCGCGCACGTCGAACGGCTTGCGCGTGTCGGTTGGGATCACACCATATAACTCGCGCGCGTCGTAGCGGGGCGGCTTCGGCTCACGCAGTGCAAGCGGCTGCGGTTTGACTCGGTTCAGGTTGCTCACGATGTGCCGCGCGATCGCGAGCGCATGGGCATCGTTTTGCGCAAGATGATCGGCGACGCCGGACAGCCGGGTGTGCACGTCACCGCCCCCTAGGTCCTCGGCCGTGACGACCTCGCCGGTCGCGGCCCTCACCAGCGGCGGGCCACCGAGGAAAATCGTGCCTTGATCCTTTACGATGATCGACTCGTCGCTCATGGCGGGAACATAAGCGCCGCCAGCGGTACACGACCCCATCACCACGGCAATCTGCGCAATGCCTTGCGCGGACAGGTTCGCCTGGTTGTAGAAGATGCGGCCGAAGTGATCCCGATCCGGGAATACCTCGTCTTGGTTCGGCAGGTTGGCCCCACCTGAGTCAACCAGGTAGAGACACGGCAGCCGGTTTTCCTGGGCGATCTCCTGTGCGCGTACATGCTTCTTTACGGTCATCGGGTAGTAAGTGCCGCCCTTGACCATTGGGTCATTGCACACAATCACGCACTCCTGCGCGGCAATGCGGCCGATGCCGGTGATGATGCCCGCGCCCGGCGCATCGCCGCCATACATGCCGTATGCGGCCAGCTGCGACAGCTCCAGGAACGGCGTGCCGGGATCGAGCAATTGCGCGATCCGCTCGCGCGGCAACAGCTTGCCGCGGGCCACGTGCTTGTCCCGGGCCGCTTGGCCGCCGCCCTGCGCGAGCGCGGCGATCTTCTCGCGCAGGTCGGCGACCAGCGCCTGCTGCGCTGCCTCGTTCGCACGGAATTCGCCGGAACGCAGATTCAGCTTGGTTTCGAGTACGGGCATCGTTGGCATCCCTCACATCGTCTCGGCAAACAGTTCCCGGCCAATCAGCATCCGGCGGATCTCGCTGGTACCGGCGCCGATCTCATACAGCTTCGCGTCGCGCCACAGGCGGCCAACTGGGAACGCGTTGATGTAGCCGTTGCCACCCAAAATCTGGATCGCTTCGCCGGCCATCCACGTCGCCTTCTCCGCCGTGTACAAGATCACGCCGGCGCAATCCTTGCGCACCTGGCGCACGTGCTCGCTCCCGAGCTTGTCCAACTGGCCGCCGATCGCGTACAGGTACGCTCGACAAGCCTGCAACGTCGTGTACATGTCCGCGACCTTGCCCTGGATCAATTGAAACTCGCCGATCGGTTGGCCGAACTGCTTGCGATCGTGGATATACGGCACGACCGCGTCCATACAGGCGAGCATGATGCCGGTCGGGCCGCCGGCAAGCACCGCTCGCTCGTAGTCGAGGCCGCTCATCAGCACCTTCACGCCGCCGCCAACCTGGCCCAGTACGTTCTCGTGCGGCACCTCGACGTCCTCAAACACGAGTTCCCCGGTGTGAGAGCCACGCATGCCGAGCTTGTCCAGCTTTTGCGCGACCGAGAAACCCTTCATGCCTTTTTCGACGATGAACGCCGTCATCCCGCGTGCACCGGCCTCCAGGTCCGTCTTGCAGTACACCACCAGCGTGTCGCAGTCCGGGCCGTTTGTGATCCACATCTTGGTACCGTTGAGCACGTATCGATCACCCTTTTTGTCGGCACGCAAGCGCATACTGACCACGTCCGAGCCGGCATTCGGCTCGCTCATCGCCAACGCGCCCACGTGCTCACCGGACACCAGCTTGGGCAAGTACTTACGCTTCTGCGCCTCATTGCCATTGAGGTGAATTTGGTTCACGCATAGGTTCGAGTGCGCGCCATACGACAGGCCGATCGAGGCGCACGCACGCGAAATCTCCTCCATCGCCACCATATGAGCGAGGTAACCCATGTTGGCGCCGCCATATTCGTCGGATACCGTCATGCCGAGCACGCCAAGGTCGCCGAATTTTTTCCACAGGTCCATTGGGAACTGATCGGTGCGATCGACGTCGGCCGCGCGCGGCGCGATTTCCTTCTCGGCAAAATGGGCGACGCTCTGGCGAAGCATCTCGATGTCCTCGCCGAGCGAAAATTGCAATCCGGGAATGTAGCTCATCTCTCTGCTCCGAACGGCGCACGACGCGCCAGTGACGTCCGCCCGTGCGCCATCAACGGCACCTTGGCATAGAATTGAGCAATGCTCATCTACCAGAAAGTCCAGCGTCGATCGAGTATCTGATGCAATTCTCATCCATTCTGGCGCTTGACGTAAAGGTTTTTTGAGTGATGCTCACATCACAATCGATTCCACCACTGTCATGAACGACTCGATCGTCGCGCTCACGGCCCCCGCTTCTGGCAAGCCCCCGTCGCCACGGAGCGCCACCACACGCCGGGTGCCAATGAGCGCCAAATCACAGCAACGCGTCAGACAGATTCTGAGCGTGGGCCGCGACGTATTTTCCGAACGCGGCTACGAACATGCGACGACCGCCGAGATCGCCCAGCGCGTGGGGATTGCCGAGGCGACGGTATTCAGCTATTTCTCCAGCAAGCGTGAGTTGTGCGCACGCGTGATCAGCGATTGGTACGACGAGATCATTGACGCGATCGAGCGCGGGTTACCGCGCGACGGCTCGGTGCGGCAGCAATTCGCGTTCATCGTGCGCACGCACTTGCGGTTGATGCTGCTCAACGGCACCGGGCTATGTTCACTGGTGCTATCCGAGGGCCGCACCAAGCACCACGAATTGAGCGAAACGTTCGTGCATTTGCAACGCCGCTATACGAAGCCGCTAATGGAGGTGCTGGCCCACGGCCAGCAGCTGGGGCAGATCCGGCGTGACGTGCCGCTGCGCCTGTTGCGCTCGATGATCTTCGGTCCGATGGAGCACGTATTATGGGATGCGGCACTGACCAAGCGGGCTGCGGATATCGAGGCAACCGCCGAGCAACTGGTCGACATGCTATGGAGCGCACTGCAGCCGAGCCACACGGAATGGGCTGCATTGGTGCAATTCCGCAACGACGTCGAGCAGGCGCTGGGACGCCTACCGGTACGCTGACGTCCCGATATATTCGTAGGCGGCTCGCTCGCACGCAAGCCGAATGGGTCTTACCAGCCATATGTCGTAATCGCCGCTGCAGCGACGGGGCATTGCTGGTCAACCAGTTTTTCCGCTTACCGTACGCTTCCCTACTCGAGACGCCGCGATCGAACATGCGCGACAATGGGCGATGGATTGGATCAACCGCGGCGAACCGGCGGTGTAGCGGCCTGGCCGGCCCTGCGCCCTGACCGCCCGAACCACATGGCCGATATCAAACCCAGCTACGACTCGACGCACCCGCACTGGAATCTCGATAGCGTCGTCACCGAGCTTCGCACGTCGCGTGAAGGCAAGCCACCGCACCCGGCACCCGAAAGGGCTGCGTGAACTGCCGTCGTGCACGGCGATGGCGCAAGTGATCGCGAAGGTGTGGTTACCTGCGTCGGCGTCGTGCCGGATTCGCTACATTGCGCGACGTGCTGCTGCGCTTCGCGCATTCGGCTTAAGAGCTCCAGCGGATCGAGCGCTCGAAACTGAGCACGTAGCCTGCGTTTGATTGCCCGCGGCACCGACGCCGAACGCAGCACGCGCTCAAGCGGCGTCAAGGATGCTTCATACCGCTTCGTGACCCTCGCGCCATGACGTGTCTTCGATTCCAGCTTTGCAGCGGTTTGCAGCAGGCATTGGCCACGACTACGATGCCGTACACGCTGCCCTACTCACACTCTACAGCAACGGTATCGTCGAGGGCCATGTCAATCGGCTCAAGTTCCTCAAGCGCCAGATGTATGGCCGCGCCGGCTTCCAACTGCTTCGTACACGTGTGTTGAATCAGTACTGACTTGTGACGTGAAACTTCACACAAAGTGGGGAAGAGCCCACAAACCGAACCAGCCACCCGGTTTCTGTTTAACGAGCTAGCATGCGCGCCTTAACCGCTAGCTAGGCGAGCTCACGCTTGCCAGCATGCGCTGCTCGGCCAGAATGTCGTCTAACATCGCGCGCGTGGTCGTCGGGTTCGCGAGGACCACGCGAAATACGACGATTGCCCTGCCCTGCCACCGCTCGGAGGTGATGCGTGTTCTGGACACAAACGAGCGGCCTGCGTCACGCTGCATTTCCTGTATGCTAACAGTCAGCGCATCAAGCGCCTCTTGAATAGCGGGCTGCAATGACACGGACCCGTTGGTTAATGCCTCGCGCACCCGCTCCGGCACGTAACGATAAGTCAAGATGCAAAGCTGCGGCGCGATGACAAGCTCAAAACCCCGCTGACGTTCGATCAGCGACGCGAAATATTGCGCATTGTCGATACTCAGATCGATTAGTCGTGCGTACCCCCGGCGTCCTACTGGCGGATCTCGGCCGTCCACGTCGGCTATCTGAACAGTACCACGCCCGCTCCTATTGGTACATACAGTTGCTTGTGCGCGTCAATGACAATTGAATCGGCGCGCTCTATACTGGCCAATCGATGCCGGTGACGCGCCGACATCAAGCTTGCACCACCCCAGGCTGCGTCGACGTGAAAATGGCAGTTGGCCTCGCGCGCCACATCGGCGAGCGCATCGATAGCGCCCGTCTCGGTAGTTCCCGCCATGCCCACGATCGCCATCGGACAAATATTGCGGCGTTGCAGGTCGCGCACGGCCGCGCGCACTGCGTCAATGCGGATTCGATCCGCTGCATCCACAGGAATCCGGACCAGGTGATCGCAACCGATCCCAAGCACATCCGCGGCCTTGCGCAGCGAATAATGCCCGCGCTCCGATACAAGAATAGCGAGCCCATCGTAGCCGTAATGGCGAAGCACCTGCATGAGCCCGACGCGGTTGACCCCGGCGAAGCCGGCCCGGGGGCGCAGTAGATTATTGCGGCTCGCCCATAGTGCGGTGAAATTGGCCACCGTGCCACCCGAGCAGAATCCACCGAGCGCATACTCGCCGCTATGCAGCCATCTTCGATAAAATGCATCGTCCTGACCAAAAACCAGCTTGTGCAGCATCCCGATGACCTGGCGCTCAAGCGCCGTCATCGCAGCAGAGGTTTCTAGCTTCACGACATTTTGGTTCAGCGCGGTCAGCACCTTCGCGAGCGACGGTAAAAACGACGGCAACGACGAAGTCATGTGCCCAACGAAGGTTGGCGACGCGACCGGCATGACGCGACTGAACACGTCGTCGAGCAAATGTGCGGCGTGTGCGTCAGGCAAAGCCGCTGTCTCGGGGAGATCGACCATCGAAAACGTCGTTTCGACATCGGGATGCACACCGCCCGGCTTGAACCGGTTACTTGCAAAAAACGTGGCTGGGTGCTGCGCGATCAGCTGCTCAAGCCACACGAATTCGCCGCGGTC
Organism: Mycetohabitans sp. B3; assembly: GCF_021498065.1. NCBI lineage: Bacteria > Pseudomonadati > Pseudomonadota > Betaproteobacteria > Burkholderiales > Burkholderiaceae > Mycetohabitans > Mycetohabitans sp. B3. The sequence goes on from NZ_JAHLKN010000058.1 coordinate 18,593, forward strand.
CGCGTCGAACCATTGCAACACATCGTTCAACTCGCATGCTGCACTCTCGTTATCGGGCAGGCTAACCACGACCACTATCAGTTAGCGCGATCGAATCTGCGTTTAAGGGTGTTGAGTGTTTCTGCACTGTAAAGTTTATCGTACCGCATTCGTCTGTCCTTAAGCTTATTGATTCTCCAATTCATTTAGCTTGCGGGCTAGGATGGGACCAATGATAGCCATCGGTTCCAGCTTGAGCATTGCTCCATGACTGCAGTGAACATTGCAAACTTCGATATTCCCGCACACATAAGGGTTCCACGCATCGGGTGAGACAAGCGTTTCATCTTCAGCTTCCGCTACTGTGGCTCGAAACAATAGCACATCACCGCCATACTGCGATGGAGAATAATCTCTTACGATACGCCCATTATTCTTTGCAATTTCCTCGGTTTTTTCCAATAGATGCTCATCCATCGCCGACACTAACTCATTGCCATAGTGGTAGGCCAACACATCTCTAACCATCGCCTGGTCAAGTTGATTTTCCTTCTCTTTAAAAGCTTTGCCCGCAAAAGGGGTACTATCTAGTAATGTCAGCAATGTCACTTTTTCACCTTGATGCTCGAGTCGAACAGCCATGCTATGCGCCACTATGCCACCAAAGCTCCATCCTAGGAGGCAGTAAGGCCCTTGGGGCTGAACACGGCGCATTTGCCCAAGATAGTCTGACACCATCTCATCAAGAGTAGAAGCAAGCGGGCTTGTTCCATCGAACCCACGAGCTTGCAAGCCATAGAGTGGCTGATCGGGGTGAAGGTAATTGGACAGACCCATATAGCTCCAGCTCAAACCAAATCCGGGATGAATGCAGAAAATAACAGGACGGCTGCCTGTCGGCTTAAGAGGAAGTAGAACGGAAAACGAGTTCTCTTGACTCCCATCGCGCTTAACGAAATGATGTGCTAAGCCCGCGAGGGTGGGTGCCTCAAACAGCGTGCGAATAGCAAGGTCAACCCCTAACGCTGTACGTACACGACTGATCAGGCGCATGGCGAGCAGCGAGTGGCCCCCGAGCGCAAAGAAGCTGTCGTGCCGACCCACACGTTCGACACCCAATAGCTCGGCCCAGATCGCCGAAAGCGTCGTCTCGAGCTCGCCTTGCGGTGCTTCATACGCTTGATGCGCCAGCGCGGCGTCATCCGGTGCGGGCAGTGCACGCCGATCGAGCTTGCCGTTCGGTGTCAGCGGCCACGCATCGAGCCGCACAAACGCATTGGGCACCATATACTCGGGCAGCCTCGCCGCCACCTGTGCACGCAGTGTGCTCGCCAGTGGCTCCTCCGCTTCGGCCTGCACATACGCCACCAGCCGCTTATCCGAGCCCTCACCGGTTGCCAGCACCACCGCATCACGCACCTGCGGATGCGCCATTAAGCACGCTTCGATCTCA
>NZ_JAHLKN010000059.1:0-42609 GCF_021498065.1 Mycetohabitans sp. B3
GTTGATATCGCTTGGCTAAAAGTCGAGGTATCTGCTTATGGACTTTTTCCTTGCACAAAACTCTTGACAACTTTCTGCTCATAGAAGTCCGCCCTGAACAATTCGGAAACGCTGGTGCAGTAAGGCTCTGAGGCCGGAATGGTATGGTGGGATTTGCAAGAGACGGGCATATTAGCGTGAATTTCCTGCAAATTTCGACGAGGGTTGAATGGGTCCGAAGACGCCGGTGCTAGAGGGGGATTTGTTCCGCCAGCCGCTGCGCGAGCAGATCAACTTGAAGCATCCGTTAGTTCGTCTGGCCGATCTGATAGAGGTGGCTGAGTGTCTGACGTCAACTAAAAAAGCCGCCGACGACAACTAAAATTGCCGCCCTATGCTGCTACGGGGGCTGATGCCGTCGGCTTGTCGCCGGCAGCTTTTGCCCGATAGCTTTCAACGCTCATCAAGTCAAGAATGACACTGTGATGAACGACGCGGTCGATGGCCGCGAGCGTGGTCATCGGATCCTTAAAGATGCGCTTCCACTCCGAGAACACGAGGTTTGTCGTGATGATGATGCTCTTGCGCTCGTAGCGCTCAGCGAGCAACGTGAACAGCACTTCCATTTCATCTCGGTTATGCTGGACGTAGCCGATGTCGTCCAGAATAAGGCACTCAAAGCGATCTAGCTTTGCTAGTTGCTGCAGCAAACGCAGATCGCGCTTTGCTGCCAGTAGCCGCTGCACCAAGGCCCCCGTGGATGTGAACAGGACCGGGTACCCTTGCTCGACGAGCGCGTGCCCCAATGCGCAGGCAAGATGGCTTTTCCCGGCACCAGGTCGGCCGAGCGCAATCACATTGATGGCATCCTTGAGGAAGCTGCCGCTACGCAGCCGCTCGATCTGCAGGCGAGTGGCCGGATCGAATCTTTCCAGTTTTAACGTGCGCAAGTTCTTCTCGGGCAGCAGTTCGGATTGCCTCAGTAGTCGCTCGATTCGGCGCGACGCTTTCGCGGCACGTTCGATACGAGCCAGCTCGAGAAGAAACGCCTCATGAGTCAGTCCTTCCTTTTCCGCTCGCAGTGCTGTGTCTTGCACAGCTGCCGCCATGGCACCGAGATTAAGCGCACGAAGCGACACCAGCAATTCTTCACGGGCGTTATGCATGATTGCTCCGCGACGGGATTAGGGCGTCGTAGTCGCGCAAGTTGATGGTGGCCTTGCCGATTTTCGGCACCGGCGTCAGCGTAGGGCTTGCGACGAGTTCGCGCACGACATCGAGCGTCGGTATGCGATCTTCATGCAGCAAGCGGCCGATTGCTTCGTCAACTTCCGACTCGGATGTGCTCGCAGCTAAATGCAACAGGCGAAGGTATTGCTGGTCCGCCTTTGTCGGCATTGTGGCAAGCAGTGCGTCGTAGGCCCGGCGAAACATGGTCGTTGGAAACAGCTCGTCTCTGTAGCAGTAAGCCGCGAACGCGCCGGGCTTTCTCACCAGTGACCAGATCAGATGCCGATAGTCGATTCGCCGCTGATTGCGCCCGCTTAGGCGCGGCAGAGTCAGAACATGTGCCGTGCCGTGGTAAAGATCCAAGTTCTCCGAGCGGATGCGCGCCTTCAGCGTGGCGCCGATCAATCGTGACGGCACCGAGTAGTGATTGTTGAGTACCCGAACCAAACTAAAACGAGAAACGCGCACCGTGACCTCGCGCGTGAACTCCAGCGGCGCTGCGGGCAGCGCTCTAAGCGCGGCTCGCTCCGCCTCGAATCGTTGCGAGCGCGTAAGATTGCGCTGCCGAATAAGTTCGCCAAGGAAGTGTTCGTAGTCGCTGCGCGTTGCGAACTCTCGCGTGCCGCGAACCCGTAGCGCCTGGTCCACGGCCTCTTTGAGGCGAAAGTGCGATTGCTCGACGTCGCCGTTTTGGTTCGCGCATCCGGCCGTGTTCGCTGATGGCTGCATGCCGTAATGAGCAAGCAATGCACGATAGTTCTGCGTGAACTCATGCATGCCTTCGCGATCGAGCTCGCGTACGGCCGCAGTCAGATTATCGGTGCGATGCCATTGTGGAACACCGCCGATCTGCCACAGGCACGCTTCAAGCCCCTCAGCCAGCGCCTCAAAGCTCTCGGAGAAGCAAATGCGCACGGCCTCCACGTTCGAGTACGTCAGCACCAGGTGGTAGAGCAGATGCGGGAATGCCGTGCCCGAGATCGTTACTTTGAGCCTATTCATTGAAGTGAAATCGGATTGAGCCATGCGCCCGGGCACATGCTCCTGTGCAAACATGACTTCTTGTTCCGGGCCGTGACGAACTCGCCACGCTTGGATGTGCCGCTGCAACGTGCGCAGCTGGCCTTCTTGATATCGCCCCGGAAACGCCTGGCACAGCAGCGTGAATAAGGTCTTGGCCTGCAATGCCGGATCTCGCTTGAGATGCTCCTCAACCCATGGCCAATCGACGTTAAACGGATTGTCCCGCGTGCGATGCATGCGCGGCTTCTTCATTTGACTCGGTAACGTGCCAGCACGCTCGTACTTACGGAGCGTGCGCTCACTCATACCTGTTCGCGCTGCCGCCAGCTTCTGACTCGCTCCTTTACGCCGTTCTTCACGCAACAATTTGATTTCTCCGTCTTTTTTCATGCTGGCTCCGCAAGGAGCCGCATGATAGCGACGGCCGCAACCTCAACAGTTCAGCCGCCCAACACCGGCAAATCTAGTTGTCGCCACCGGCAAAAGTAATTGTCGCCAGACATCACGGAATGGAAAGGGCAGTTGCAGACGCGCGGCAGACGTGTTCGGCACGGCTGGCACGTTCTCGAGTGAGCCGCCGGTAGAGCTGAAGGCGCTGCATGCGAAGATCGGCCAGTTGACCCTGGAGCATGATTTTTTAGAAGGCGCGCTCACCAAAGCGGGATTGCTGAGCGCAAAGCGATGATTGACCGTACGCATGCGCTGCCGGTTTTGCAGCAAGCACGGCTAGTGGGCATCGCAAGATCGAGCGCGTATTATCGAGCGCAGCCGACGAGCAAGGCAGATCAGTTGCTGATGCGACGAATCGACGAACTGCATATGGAATTTCCGTTTGCCGGAGCACGGATGCTGGCGCGTTTGCTGTATCGTGAGGGGCATAAGGTCGGCCGCCGGCGTGTGCGCACGCTGATGAAGCGCATGGGCGTCGAGGCACTGTACTGCAAGCCGAACACAAGCCACCGCAACGCGCAGCACAAGCTCTGGCCGTACCTGCTGCGCCGCATGAAGATCGAGCGGGCCAACCAGGCGTGGGCACTGGACACGAGCTACATTCCGATGGCGCGCGGCTTCGTGTACCTGACGTCGGTCGTGGACTGGACAAGTCGCAAGATCCTCGCGCACCGAGTGGCCATCACGCTGGAAGCCACGCACGCTGTCGAGGCGCTCGAGGAAGCGTTTTCGCGCTACGGACAGCCCGAAATCGTTAACACAGACCAAGGCAGCCAGTTTACGGCGAACGCATTTACCGAGGCCGTGCTGGGCCGAGGCATCCGACTGTCGATGGATGGCAAGGGAAGCTGGCGCGACAACGTGTTCGTCGAACGGGTATGGCGCAGCATCAAGTATGAAGAGGTCTATCTGAAAGCGTATGAGTCGGTCAACCATGCCCGGAGCTCCATCGGCGAATACATCAAGCTGTACAACCAGAAACGCCCCCATTCGAGCCTGGCAGATCAGACGCCGGATGAGGCATACTTCGCGACGCTGCCTGCGATTAAATCGGCAGCATGAGTGCCCCGGATGTTCCACCTAACAAGCACGAAAAAATGTCCGAACAACCGAGGCCACTTCTCATGATCCGGCGGCGCAGTGCAATCGAGCCGGTCATCGGCCATATGAAAGCAGACGGTAAGCTCGATCGCAACTGGCTCAAAGGCGCGCTTGGCGATGCCATTCATGCGGTGCTGTGCGGCGCCGGCCACAACCTGCGCATGATTCTCAGGAAGCTGCGGCTTTTTTACGCTTTGATCCTGGTTGCTCTGCTCGATCGCGATGCTCACAGGTTGTCGGCAGCATGAACTCGCCGCAGAGCAAAGCGTATTGTTCAGGACGGGTTATCTATTTGCCATTTGCTGGAATTGCTTGCTGCTCACCGGTTTGTAGCGCGTTGCGGACTGTAAATTAATTTCAGTCACGTTATTGACACAACACATCATTTCATCCTTCGCCCGCAACTGGAGAGGCTTGCTGACATTGTCGCAAGTCGCGTATCTGTGCCGCACTTCTGGAGCGAGCGAAGCAACGCGACGAAAACGGCCTTCTAAAAAGTGAAATGATGTCCGCGAATCGCACAGGTAAGCCTTGTACTCATGTGATTGCGTGTCGGATTTTATTCAGTGCAAAGCCGCTTCGAAACATAGGAGATACTAAGCCGCCAATTATCATGGCCCATTTGCCAACGCTCCTTGTTACCCGCTCGACGGGGAAATATGCTAAGTCCAGCAAGCTAATAAGCATGCTAACTATGAGTAATGGATTAATTCAACCTAGTGAGGCGGCAATGTGCAGAATATCTGCAGTTATATTGATTTTTTTGTTTTCGCTTGTATCAGTACCTGCTTGGTCGGACATTGGACGATACACCACGGCTACGCCCGCTCCGCAGGACGGGGTAATGCGAGTTCAGGGAATCCAAATTACGGATATCGTGGCAGAAGATACTGCTTGCCCTGAGAATGGTCGTATAGCAAGAGATGCTAATGGAACGCCCCTCTTTTGTCAGTCCGGTCGCTGGTCCTACGCAACTGCAAGTGGCGGAAAATATATTTGTATTGGGCGAGAAGAATGTGGTTTCTCATCTGCAAAAAGAATTGAGGGCGATATTACTATGCTCTATTTATCCAAGAGAAATGAATCAAAGAAGACGCAGTGGTTCATGATTCATAGTATTCCCAAAGAATATGATCATGGAGTATGTCGTGCGGGAGGTATTGTGGCTAAAGAAAAGCCGGAATGGCTTGGGAATGATTTCATCAATCCAATACCATCTTCTCCGCCAAATAAATATGCTTTTGTAGAAAATGGAGATCGAGATTGCAGCGTAGTTATCCCCGTTCCACCGGGATCAGTTGGAACACTTCGGGTTAACAATGTTTCCGCAAGACAAGATGGCTCGAAAATTAAGGGAGATAGTTGGTTTTATAAAGTTTCTATATATGAGTAAGCGATTTTAAATGGTTAATATCATATGCTGCCTTGGGTAGTGCTCGAGGTGGCACTTGTGCAATTCTTGTTTAGCTTCATGGGAGTGCTACTTCTGTATGGGTGGTGTGAGGAGTAGGTGATTCATCGTCGTTAAACTGTAACTATACTTCACCACCCAAGTCATACGACTTGCCGATTGCTTACATAATGACGGAAGGACATAGCCAAGCGAACTACGAAGAATGCTATAGGAAGAGCTTTGTGTAATATAAACAACGGAGTTAATAATTGGACAAGTACAATAACTTACTTTTTGCTGCTCTCTCGCAGTGGCCGGTATCGCAGCCAGTGCAACCAGTATCGCTTCCGGGGGGTTATCAGAATTTTGGGACGGGTCTCCCTCAGTTTAGTGGCCACCTCTGCGTTAAGATTTCCGGCTGCGCTTCCTCTAGAGCGTGTTAGGCACTTTTGATCAGAGTTGTTACCCTGTGGGGATGACAGAACGCAAGCCTTACCGACGGATGTATCGAACGAGGAATGGAGCTTTGCCACTGCCTACCTGACTTTAATGAACGAAGGCGCACCGCAGCGTTGATACGAACTGCGCGAAATGTTCAACGCGCTGCGCTGGATGGCGCGAGCGGGTGCATCGTGGCGTATGCTGCCGACCAACTTCCGCCGTAGGAACGAGTCTATCAGCAAACGCAGCGTTGGCTGAACGCGGGTTGCTTCGAAGCGGTGATCAACGATTTGCGTTCGGTGCTGCGCGTGGCGCAACAGCACCAGGCACAGCGCAGTGCAGTGCAGTTATCCTGGATGGTCGCACGTTGCAGTCCACGTGCGAAAGCGGTCCGCGTGCGGGCTACGACGATCATCAGCGCAAGCAAGGCAGTAAGGTATATGGCTGAGGACACGCTGGGTCTGCTGCTGGCGGTGCACATTACGCCGGCCAACGCGCAGGAGCGCACACAGGTGGCCGAGCTTGCACGTCAGGTTCAGCATGTCACCGTTCAGACGGTGAAACTTGCATTCGCTGACTGGGGCTCTACGGGCGACACGCCTGCGCAGGCCGGTCGCGATGAAGGCGTGGAGCTGCAGGTCATCAAACTGCCTGAGGCAAAGAAGGGCTTGGTGCTGCTGCCACGCCGCTGGGTGGTCGAGCGCAACTTCGTCTGGCTTAACTGGTTCAGGCGACTGGTCCGCGACGACGAGCGCCTGCCCGAAACCCTGGCCGGCCTGCATTTCGTCGTCTTCGCTATGCTCATGCTGTACCCATTATGAAAAGTGCATAACACGCTCTAGGGCATTTGACAGCAATCGCATCGGTGAAGCCGTGCCACGCTAAACAGCGGCGTCACGCCCAAAATTTCGCCGCTTAAGGTCGCGGTCTTTCAACTAGGCTATTTCCCTCACAAAGCGACCTTAGGCTGGCTGCCAGCGGCCCAGGCCACACAGTATCCAAATAAAGTTACCAAGAGCCTGGCCGTGGCGAGTCTGCTGGCTGCTGACGCGCCCCGCGCACAAGCCGTAGCAGCGCCGTACAGGTACACGGCAACCCAAAACAATTTTTGTAGAACAAAAAAAGCGGGCCCCATTTGCTGGGACCCGCGTCAGTATTGGTGCCGGCTGCAGGACTCGAACCCGCCACCTGATGATTACAAATCAAATGGGCATCCGACGGGGAATTCGTTGACTATTCAATGTGTTTCGCCGAACAGCAATGCATTCAATTTCCATCCGCTGCGATTTGCCCAGACGCAAAACAGGATGTGTTTTTTCTCCACGCGCGGACACACGAGGGCAGCCAACGGTTCGGGGCGACGCGACAGGCGACGTCGATAACGAGAATACCCGCGATCATCGATGAACCAAGTTCCGACGTTCTCAACGATACTCTATCGCGCTGTTTGTAGTCCTGGCTGGCACTATCCGGGAACGTTGATAAGCCGCAATGGCTGCGATGCGCACGGTGGCCGCTGCTACTTCGAAGTCGAACTCTTTCACTGTTAGGGTTTTCGGTAATTAATACCGATTCGTGCAGCGATACAGCAAATACCCGTAATTAATTCTCCTGGAACCACCCCTACGGCGGCTCGTTATGTGTAAAATTCGGACGCTGAAATCAATTCGTAAGGGTTGTAACAGGAATGAGCGTGGAAGTTTTTCTGGCATCGGCCATTGGCCACCTGAACGGAGTGTTGTGGAACTACATGCTGATCGCGCTGTTGCTGGGTGCGGGAGCATGGTTCACATGGCGCTTTGCCGGCATCCAGCTTCGCGCGCTGCCGCTGAGCGTGCAGACGCTGTTTCGCGACGATGGCGAAGGCAAGCGCAAGGGCGATGGCATTTCCTCGTTCCAAGCCTTTGCCACGGGGCTTGCGAGCCGGGTCGGCACGGGCAACATCGTGGGCGTCGCCGTTGCGTTGAGCGCGGGCGGTCCCGGTGCGATCTTCTGGATGTGGCTGACCGCGCTGCTCGGCATGGCGCTCGCATTCGTTGAGGCCACGCTCGCGCAGATATTCAAGGTGTCCCATCACGACAACACTTTTCGTGGCGGCCCGGCCTACTATATCTGGGTTGGATTGCGTTCCAGGCGCCTCGGGATGGTGTTTGCCGCATCGTTGATTCTTGCGTTCGGCCTCGTGTTCAACGCGGTGCAGGCCAATTCGGTCGCGGACGCACTGCATGCGTCGTTCGGCACGGACCGGGTTGTCACGGGAGCCTTGCTGATCGTGTTGATCGCGCCGGTGATCTTTGGCGGGATTCGCCGCATTGCACGCATCGCGCAGTTCCTCGTGCCGGTGATGGCCTTCGGCTACCTTGCACTGGCCGGCTACGTACTGTTGGCACACTTGAGTTCGTTCCCGGCGGTGATCGCGTTGATCGTGCGCAGTGCGTTTGGCCTCGAGCAGGCGGTCGGCGGCGTCGCAGGCTACGCCATCAGCCAGATCGTCGCGGTCGGTATCAAGCGCGGACTGTTCTCAAACGAGGCGGGTATGGGTAGCGCGCCGAACGCGGCAGCGACCGCCACCACGCGCCATCCTGTCACGCAGGGCCTGATCCAGATGCTCGGCGTGTTCGTCGACACGATCCTGATCTGCAGTGCGACGGCGTTGATCATTTTGTTGTCTGGCGAGTACCAGCCTGGCGCGCCGGTCGAGGGTGCAGTGCTCACGCAGCGCGCGATGTCCAGCCATGTCGGCGATTGGGGCGCGACGTTCCTGACGTGTGCGATCTTCATGCTCGCGTTCTCGTCGATCATGGGCAACTATGCGTGTGCCGAGGGCAACGTCATGTTCATCACACGGCGCAAGGACGTGTTGGTCGGGTTCCGATGCGCGGTGCTCGGCATGGTGATGTTTGGCAGCGTCGCGAAGTTGCCGCTGATCTGGTCGATGGCCGACTTGAGCATGGGGCTGATGGCTACGATCAACTTGTTGGCAGTCTTGGCGCTTGGCAAGTATGCACGCGCTGCATGGCTCGACTATTGTGCTCAGCGTAACGCTGGCATCGCGCAACCCGTGTTCAACCGGCACACGATCACCGGCTTGGATGCGATATTGCCGGAGGGCGCATGGAGTGGCGATGCATATCGCCCTTCCGCCGCCCGACAGAGCATTGGCACGCAATCGGTTTCGAAAGGAGTGCGCTCGCGCTCGGTGCCGGCTTGGGCAACCGACTCCAAGTAACTGGCGATAATGTTGTCGGCGCTGCGGTGCTGCGGCGTCGCGTGGCTGAAAGCCGCAGCCGTGGCGCCCGCGGCGCCACGCGCGGTTGACGGCATGGCTGCCACAGGTACCGTACTGCTGTGTACTGTGGCGGCATGGGCGGTGCGGGCGCACTGGCCCGATCGCAGTGAGTCGGGCAAACATCTGTTGGCCGGCAGCGTTGCTGTAGGGCTTCCATCTTGGCACGGGCTGTTGTGGGCTTGAGCAGGGATGCGGCGCCGCTGTGATGGCCCTGTTAGGTGCGCTGCAGCCGCTATTGACGGCAGTTGTGGCATCGCGGTTGTTTGGAAAGCGACTCTCGTCGCTAGGTTGGACGGGCTTTGTTGGTGGGCTTGGCGCAGTGACGCGTCCTGCTGCCTAAACTCGCAGCGCATGATACCGCTGTGCTGCCCCATGCGGTCGCTGGCGCGACCGGCACGGCGCAGTGGATCGTGGTGATTGCGGCGATCTTCGCGGTATTGTCGATCATGGCGGGGACGCTGTATCAGAAAGCTTCGTTGTCGAATGTGCATTTGACCAGCGCCACCGCGTTACAGAACGCCGGCGCTGCGCTGGACGCCACCGCTTTCGCGCTGGTGCTTGGCGAACACCGCTGTGTCGCCGCGCCCCAACTGTGGGCGTAGTTGGCATGGGGTATCGTGATGCCGTCGGGTTTCGCGACGACCCTGCTGGTCCGGATGGTGCGACGCGGTGACGCCGGGTGACGGCCCTGCTGTTCCTGGTGCTACCGTTGGCTGCGTCTGGAGTTAACTAGGCGTTTGGCGAAACGTTGCTGCCGGTGCAATGGATCGGATTCGCCGTCGCGTTGGCGGGCGTGCTGCTTGCTCGCATACGAGCGTCCGCCTGCTGAGCTGGTTGTCGATCGTGTATGCGGGTGTTTTCTTATATGCTTGAGTGCGCGCGAGTTGCCGCATCCGGGAGCGGCGGCACTCGGATGGTTGGAGCTAAACGTGACGACGACTGTACTTCTTGTCGACGACGACCCGGAAACCCTCGCTGCCTGGGCCATTTGCTGCACGCAGCAGGGCTATGGGGTGCAGAGTGCCACTGACGGCGGGCATGCGCTAGCGCTGCTCGACGCGACACAAATCGATATTGTCGTGGCCGATTGGCGCATGCCCAGGATGTCGGGGAGCGCATTGTGTCAGGCGATACGTAATCATCCCGTGCTTGCCGACACGCTGTTCATTCTTGTGTCGGGCGAATCCAGTCCGCCCGCGTTCGTCCGCTACGACGCGTTTCTGCGCAAGCCGCTGGATTATCCTGAATTGTTTTCGACGATGCGTCGGTTGCTTGACGCGCGTGCCGAGGAGCGTGCCGCGACGCGCAGGCTGCCGAGCGTCTGATGCCTTCCGCGGCGTGGCGCTGGCTCCTGGCCGCTACGTGTGCCCGGCCATTGGCGCTGGTGCCTGCAAGTGATCTAGGTCCCTGGCCGCTGGGCGCTGCACGGCCTTGGTTGGACGGCTGATTGAACCTACTGGTCGCCGCTCTGCCCGGCGTGGGTGCCGCACGCAACGATGCAATTGTGTTCGCGTTGACCATTCAGTTGGCGTTGCGCGGTGCCGCTGACATAACCTCATAGCGCCATCGTCGTTGCCGCAGGCTCCGGACGACTTGCTGTTGCGTGTGGCTCAGCTGTATGACGGCGATCCGCCGCAACTGCACCGCCTGATGCAGGCGTGCGCACTGGCGGTGGATGGCCGACTTGAACGTCGGGACCGCGGTGGCAGCAGCGGAAACCTTTGCACTGGACTCGCAATACATCAAGCGGACGCTGCCCGCGCAACATAGCGTATTGCGGGCAGCAGTCGGATGCCGCGTCCGGACGGGCTTGTCAATGGTTGATTTGCAAATAGTCGAGCCTGCGGTAGCTGAATCCGCGACCGACTAGGTTTGCGAGCGGCTCGTTCTGCGGGTGGCTGGAAACGGCTGAATCCGCAGGCAGATGAGTTTGCAGGCGAAGGGGGCTACGTATGGCTGAGCCGGCGGAGCCTGCGAATGGTTGGATGTGCAAATGGTTGAATCTGTGAATAGCTGATCTGTGAAGGATTGAATCGGGACAACGCCAATGGCCGACAACGAGTTCACTTATGTTGAGCACTTCCATGTGATTACCGGGGGACCAGGATCGGGCAAGAGCATGCTGCTCGACGCACTGCAGGCGGCTGGCTATGCGCGTTCGGTCGAAGCAGGCAGGGGGGTGATCCAGGACCAGGTGCGGATTGGCGGCCCAGCGCTGCCGTGGCATGATCCCGTGTTGTTTGCGCAGTGGATGCTGTGCTGGGAGATGCGCTCGTATCATTTGGCTCACGAGCGCAGCGTGCCGGTACTGTTCGATCGAGGCGTGCCCGACGTCGTCGGTTATCTTCGTCTCTGCGGCTTGCCGGTGCCGCCACACGTGCTACGCGCCGCGCAATCGTTTCGCTATAACCGCCAAGTATTTATCGCGCCTCCTTGGCGCGAGATTTTTGTGCAGGATGTCGAAAGAAAGCAAGATTTCGACGAAGCACGGCGCACATACGACGTGATGGTCTCGACATACGATACGCTGGGCTACCAGTTGGTCGAGCTGCCTTGCGGGCCGGTGAGTGAGCGGGCCCGGTTTGTCATTGAGCAGATCGCGCGCGGCGACCACCGCGGCGGTCACGAGGGCTGTCGATCGTAGTGGATCGCCCTGGCGTGCCGGCGCCGGTCCCCACCGCTGCACGGCGCGTCGATGCGAACGGTCAGCACAAGTCATAATAGGATCGCTCGCAACAAGCCTCCTTCCTTGGACGTATCGCTGGCAACTCGCCGTACGTCGTTCAAACGCGGTGTAGTACTGTGCGGCACTGGGCATGCATACAGCGCCTGGTGCAAATCTGGTATGTCACGTTGGCGCGACCGGCAGCGTTTGCACGCGGTGCGATCGTCGGCAGCGATTGCCGTTCTGTCAACGGTTTGCGCTGCATATGCCCAGTTTACCCACAGCCTTCCCAACACATTCTGGGGATAACACGATACCGCGGCAAGCTATCGGTCCGCACCGTCGCCCCGCGCAGTCTCTGCGCAAGTCGGCGCGCTTGCACAGGCTACGACATTGCAGCCGTTTTGCATTGGACTTGCGGTGGCCCGGGCGCCGGCGTCGCGACCAGACCATAGACGTCGAACACGAACCACGTAATCAGCGGCACGCGTTGCACGCCTGACACGCATACCGCCTCGTCCGAGTGCGGAAAGTCGTGCTCCGGCGATGGTGAGAACAGAGCAAGCAACGAGGCATCGTGGCGGCCGCTCAGTCCGAGGTCGGACAGCGCCTCTGCTTCGATGTTGTGAAGGCGCCGCCATGTCAGTGGCTCGTCGCGAACCCGATAGCGTCCGGCGATCGCATGCACGATTCGCCGCAAATCGGCGGCGGCGCGATCAAACGCCCGTTTCGAGAAAAATGCGTCGTCCATCTTCATCTCCTTGTGTGTGTATACTGTATATTTATACAGGTGTTGAAGCAAGCCACGTTTTTCCGGAGGTGCCACAATGCCCGACAAACCCATGCGTCGCTCGATGCCGCAGGTGGCGGCATTCGTGGATGCACTACGGGCGGCGTTCGGCGACGTGGAAATCGATTCGATGATCGCGAGCGGCATGGCCGGCGAGCCGGTGTTCTATGCACGGGAAGGGGGTGAGTCGATCGGCACGCCTGTGCCGTGCAGCAGTGAAGGGTGGCGTGGTGCCGGCCTGGCCGCGCGCCACTATTGTCCCGGCTGCAGTGGCGATTGCGTCGGTACCGCACGCCGCTGCATCAAGCCGTAGCAGCCCCGTTTTCTGTTGGCGCGACAGGCACTTAGCATGCGTATCCAATGGTTGTCCACATCGTTGCAAACAAAATTTGTGAATAAGCCGGTGTAGATTTGGGCGTCGGTGGCTGCGACACCCATCGGGTGTCGAGCGCTATCGTTCAATCCAATGAGAGTCGAAAATGATCTTTGCTTGCCGGCCTCGACTCGCGTGCCTGTGGCTCGTCGTGTTGTTTTTTTGCCACCGCGCAACTTGTGCTTGCGCATATTCATCTCACTCGGTAGTTGCCAGGGCCCAGCGACACGATCAGTCTCGCGCAGCAGGACGTATGAATTGCGCCGCTTGGGTCGGTGATCATTGAGCTGACCGACGTGGCGTGAAAGCGGTGTCGGCCGGCACGAACTGCGCAAGGTCAGCTGTTCGTTGCACGTTATTGCGCGGTGGGGAACAAGTGCCGCGGGCTCAAGCACTTGCGCCGTTTGTCCCGAGGATATTCACAGGGACGTTCACAAAATCTGTGGAGAACTGCGTCCACTAGTGTCCGCGCATCATGCTCGACCGTGAGGTCATCGTCACCGTGTGGTCAGAGCCGAAGTGCACGTTGAAATAGCCTGCCTGCGTCACGTTACCCTCACGCCATGCCCAACTCCAGACCGTTTCTTGCTTCACTGGTTAGACGGCGACGTCACCGGGCTTGCCAGCAGATATGTCGCACTTCGTCTTCTGTCATGCCGACATGGGTCCATGTGAAATTGTCAGCGGACAATGCATCTGTGACCGTAACCCACTTGCTGTCTCCGCCGATATCGACCGTGTTCAGGCCTTGAGGACCGCGGGGGTATTCGAGGCGTCCCGATCCCCTCGCGAAGGTCCTTTGGTTTCCGGTTTCCCCATCTGATCATGGATCTATTGTTCAGTCGTGATCCCGGGCGTGAAGTTCTTGCACAGTAGCGAGTCTGGTTTGTTCAAATTGAAATTTGCTTTCAATGTGCGCATGGCTTGGCCACTGGCGGATTGTTGCAGCCGTCGATCAGTAGAGTACATCCGAGTATAGCGGCGAAGACCAGGCCGGGTGTCAACAAGCACAACCGTCGCGTCTGTTCGTTTTGGTGTTTATTTTCTGTAAATCCCGTAATTAATGTCGGAGCCAGTTCTATTAAGCGGGTTTGTAGTTGGCATCGGTCAGATAGCGCTCAACGCTCTTGATACTGAGGAGTTTATTTCAGTCTTTATCCGCCATTTCCTTACCTAATGACGCAGTCGATGTAAGCAAATCGTCAGTAAGCCGTTAGAGTGCGGTAGGTCATCGTTGCTGGCTTATAGATCGATATCGTGAAAGAACTGGCGTGCTGTTTGTGCAAGTATGAAAAAAGAAGTTGTGCTGTGTAATTTCAGAATTTTAACTGTTTGGTTTGTTAATAAATTGGCATTATTTTAAAGATATGAATTTAAAGTTAACTCGTGGTCAGTGCGCAGAACGTACCCGTCGATTTTCATCGAACCGCGTGCTGCGCGCGATTATGTCGTGCGCAATCGTCTATTTCGCAGTAGATAGCGCGGATGTAAATGCTACAGAAGAAAGAAAAAACGAGTTGCACGTATCGGGTTCTTCCAATTCTGAGCCGCCGGCGGGGCTAAGTAAAAGGGCGCAGAAGAAGTGGAAAAAAGAAACGCAGCGGTTAGCTCTAGAGAGGCGGGAAGTGAAGCGGGCAGCTCTAGACGAGCAGGAAGCGAAGCGGGTTCTTTTAGAAGTAATACGAGAGCATGAAGTGGGTCCAAAGGAGGAAACCCCGTCGCCAGTTTCTAAGGAAGAGGTACGCCAGCAGCCAAAGGAAGCGTCGAATCGCGCAGAAGAGAAAACGTTGCGGCAGCAAGAGCGGGAAAAGGAAGCGCAGCAAGCGAACAACGAGCTGCATCTGTCAGATCTAGAGCAGCAATTAATACAACAGCAGGAAGTGGGTCCAAAGGAGGAAACGCCGTCGCCGGTCCCTAAGGAAGAGGCACGCCAGCAGCCAGAAGAAGTGTCGAGTCGCGTAGGAAAGGAAACGGTGCAGTATCAAGAAAGCTGGGGTTTCGTAGAAGAGGAAACGGTGCAGCATCAAGAAAGCTGGGGTTTCGTAGAAGAGGAAACGGTGCAGCATCAAGAAAGCTGGGGTTTCGTAGAAGAGGAAACGGCGCAGCATCAAGAAAGCTGGGGTTTCGTAGAAGAGGAAACGGCGCAGCGTCAAAAGAGCCGGAGTATCCCAGAAGAGGAAACGGAGCAGCAGGAAGAAGTCCAGACTGTCGTAGAAGAGGAACCGACGCAGCAAGAGAGCGCGGCCGTCGAGCCGGAGTCGCGCGAGACTGCCGCATTGATCGACGACAAGCCTTCTCCCGACGATCGTCTGCGCGAAATGATCGCCTCGTACCCTCTGCTGGAGGGCAACGCGCTTTACAGTGCCGAGCGCATGTCGGAAGATGGCACCATCGTGGTGGGCGAAGGCTTCATCAACGGACGCGCACAGCCATTCATTGCGCGTGACGATGGAGGCAAGGTCGGGATTGTGGGCTTGTTCGACCTGAACGACTCGTTGAACAACGCGACCTTGTACAGTTCCGTGTTGCAATCCGCGGTGCAAACGTTTGTCCAGGACGGCATGCGTTGCAGCAGCTTCGACCAATACGGCGTGTGCATCTCGGCTGGCGCGCTATACAGCCACAATGCGGGCAAAGTGAACGGTGCGAACTGGCAGGGCGAATTCAGTACGGCATACCGAATCAACGACGACTGGACTGCCGGTTTGGGCTACCAGGCGCCGAGCTATCGCTTTGACGTAGGTAACGACACAATGCGTAACCGTGCCAGCTTGTTCGGGTTATTCGCCGAGTACGGAACCCATACTCGCCCGGGCGTGTTTGCCCGTGTCGCGCTTGGCTATCAGCAAGGCGACTTGTCCATCAACCGGTCTTACCTGACTGCCTCCGGCGTGGACCGGTCCAACGGCGACACGACGGTCGCGCAGCGCGCCGTGTCGACGCAGGGTGGTTACGTGTTCGCCGTACGGAACGCCAGCATCATGCCTTACCTGGGCATTGACTACTTGCGCACAAAACTCGGCGACTACACTGAGACGTCCGGCCAGTTCCCGGTTCGTTTTAATGCCCGTACCGACGAAAACGTATATGGCACAGTGGGACTTAGCGGTCACCTGCGCTTCACCGATCAAACGGTCATTTCGGCGGGCGTCAAGCACGTCCAACGATTGAGCAGGAGCAACGATCCGGTGTCGGCCAGCGTGCCAGGGTTCGATCCGTTTGTGGTCGGCGCGCAGTCAACACGCCAATGGAGCGAGATTAGTGTCGGTGGCCGGTTTGCGACACCCGTAAAAGCGTCAAGCTTGGATATCGGATACCGCCGTCGCTTTGCAAGTGGTGCGGCGATCGCGCAGGATATGGGGTCGGTGTTCTTCACGATGGGCTTCTGATCTTCACTGTGGCGCGGGCTGCTGTGGACGACGCGCGCGTCGGCGTGCACGAATGCCCTGCGTATCTCGAAGCGCACGGCATCGACTACTTTGCCGTGCGCGTCCACCCGCTCCAACAGACGACGGCTGCGGCGACCAGTCGATGTGCCTTACGGAACCGAGCTTGCTGCCCAGTCGTCAGAACACTGCCTCCAATGCGCCGCCCGCGCGCTCGAAGCCGACGCGTTGCCGGACGGCCGGGATGTTGGACGCCAGCGCAAAGTCGTATCGTCGATGCGCGTCGAGACGAGCAGTGAGGAAAAGCTGTCGTCGCCACAGCGCTTGAGCCGCTTCAGATGCTTGTCACTCTGGCAGTCCTTGGCAATCGCGGCCTGACGACAGTTCATTTCCGTTGCAGTCACTGACCGCGCGTGGGCGTTCGCGACTGGCCGGCCACCTGATCCTGCTGCATGGACGCGACGCGTAAGGGGCATGGTTCCACCCTTCGTCTGGCGTCGAGCTATCTCAGGCGGACGCTTACGTGCGGTTCGACACGATCGCACGATTCTATGTAAGAGCGGGATGACGGTGATTTGCCCATAGGTGCCTCATCAGGCAGTCTGGGGTTGTCAAAATCGTGCAAATTCGACGTGCGAGTCCGCCTGGCTGGGGCAACGTCGCGACTGCTCGGCTGTGCCGCGTGGGTGCGGCACAGGGGTGGTTCAGGCGAGCGGCGGCTGACCGGATGTCGGCTTACGCCGGAGGGCACCGCTAGAGCGGTGGAGCACCATGCGCTCGTAGAGTCGAGACACGGTTGTGCTACCCGTCTTGACGAACAGGAACGGAAACAATCCATGCACGAGCGCAGCGAATGCGGCCAGCAGCATCGGGCCTCCGAACGAGAACGACGCTCTCATGTGTTGCAGATAGCTTTCGCCGACGGAGGCCGGGTGCCGCGTAAACGCGCCGAATAGGATTCTCATGGGCAGCGCTCGAGTCGATGGTTTAATTCAATGGGCCGACGCGCATCAAGCCGGCGGCTGCGTGCGAAACAAAGGCAATCTTATAGGCGGGGGCTTGAAAAAGGATTGCGAATTTGTGCACGATGCTAGGTGAAAGTAGAAAAAATTCCTAATATTGACCCATCCATGGACAAGATAGACGCCAAGATATTGTCGTTGCTGCAGCACGACGCATCCCTCGGATTGAACGACATTGCCAAGGCGGTGAATTTGTCACCGACGCCGTGCTGGCGTCGCATACAGAAACTGCGCGAGGACGGCGTGATCCAGCGGCAAGTCGTGTTATGCGATCCGATTAAGCTCAATCTCGGATTGACTGCATTCGTGACGATCCGCGCGAGCCAGCACAACGACGGATGGACGAGCCGTTTCCTGAAGGGGGTGACGGCGATCCCGGAAATCGTGGAAATCTACCGGATGACCGGCGACGTTGATTACTTGCTGAAAGTGGTGGTGCCCGACATCGCCGGCTATGACAACGTGTATAAGCGCCTGATTAAGGTCGCCGAGCTGCTCGATGTGAGCGCGAGTTTTGCGATGGAGGTGGTCAAACATACGACCGCTTTCCCGCTGGACCATGTCACTGAGCGCAGTACACGAACTACGTCTCGGCGATTGTGAACAGCCGTGCTGGGTATGGGGCGTGAAACGCGGACGGGGCGTAGGCGTGCGGCGTAGGCCTCAACCTGGACCTAGACGTAGGCGTAGAGCACCAAATATGAGTGCCGGACTGGTGTACCACGCGGCAATTTAGATGACGGAACAGGTGGAACTCGGCTACGCTTATGTTCTGCACGCCTACGACTCGGAGTGAAAGCCGTGATGCCCTATGACCCCAATAACCCATTCGCACGCATCCTGCGTGGCGAGTTGCCATGCGTCAAAGTCGCGGAGACCGGCGACGTGCTGGCTTTCATGGACCTGATGCCACAGGCCGACGGCCACGTACTGGTGGTGCCGAAGGAAGCGGCGGCGCAGATCTTCGATCTGTCGGATGCGGCAGGGGCAGCGTGCCTTCGGATGGTCCGTCGGGTCGCCACCGCTGTGCGCGCTGCGCTGAAACCGGAGGGCATGTTGGTGGCCCAGTTCAACGGGGCCGCGGCCGGGCAGACCGTGCCGCACGTGCATTTCCATGTGATTCCACGTCATGCCGGCGAAGAACTCAAGCATCACGCGCGTGTGGCGGCCGAGCCAGGCAAGCTCGAGGCGATTGCACAGCAGATCCGTGCTCAACTCGAGTCAATTGGCTGATCCAGGGAGCGTGCGATGTTTGAGCTTTCGACATTGGGCACGTTCGTCGTAGTCGTGCTCGGCCTGTTTCTGATACCGGGGCCGGCCGTGCTGCTGGTGCTCACGCGCACGGTGCAGGGCGGGCGCAAGACCGGCGTGCTGACCGGGTTGGGCGTGGCAGTCGGCGATTTCATTCATACAGTGTTTGCCGCCGTGGGCCTGTCGGCATTGCTGATGACGTCGGCGCTGGCGTTCAACATCGTCAAGCTGGTCGGCGCTGCCTATCTGCTGTACCTGGGCGTGTGCGCGCTGCGCAAACGAACCGCCGACGGACACGCGCCGGCGCCTGCGGCAGTCGAGATTTCGCCGCTGAAGGCGTTCCTTCAGGCCGTGCCGGCTGAAGTGCTGAATCCGAAGACCGCATTGTTCTTTCTTGCCTTCCTGCCGCAGTTCGTGCAGCCGGAGCGCGGCACCACATTTGTCCAGTTTACCGTGCTGGGACTGATTTTCGTTGCGATGGGTGCGGTGTACACGACGTTGCTTGTCGTCGCGATGCGGCCATTGGCGCGCTTTGTCGCGAAGCTGCATTGGCTGCGTCGCTGGCAACAGAAGATCATCGGCGTGATCTTTATCTCGCTGGGACTGAAGGTCGCGATGCAGTAACAAGGTCGCGATGCAGTAACGATAGGGTATCGGGCTGCGCACCAATGCGATAATCTCGTCTTGCCGCTAGTTTCCTGGAGACGATTTTGACTCGCATCGACAACCTGTCGCACGCTCAGGAGGTGGGCGTGGTCGACGCCACGCAGGACACGACCCGCATCGACGACGTGCGCATTGGCGCCGTGCGGCCGTTAATCTCCCCGGCGTTGTTGCTGGACGAGTTGCCGGCGCCGGCTTCGGTGCAGCAACTAGTCGAGCACAGCCGCGCGCGCATTGCCGATGTGCTCAATGGCCGGGACGACCGGTTGGTTGTGGTGGTCGGCCCATGCTCGATCCACGACCATGACCAAGCGCTCGCCTATGCGCGCCGGCTCAAAGGTGCCGCTGACCGGCTGCACGAGGATTTGTTGATCGTGATGCGGGTTTACTTCGAAAAGCCGCGTACCACGGTTGGCTGGAAGGGCTATATCAACGATCCGCGCTTGGACGGCAGCTTTCGAATCAATGAGGGGCTGCGCCGCGCGCGCGAGTTACTGCTGCAAATCAACGACCTTGGGCTTGCGACTGCCACTGAATTCTTGGATCTGCTCAGCCCGCAATACATCGCGGACCTGGTGGCGTGGGGCGCAATCGGGGCGCGTACCACCGAGAGCCAGAGTCACCGCCAACTGGCGTCAGGCTTAAGCTGTCCGATCGGATTCAAGAACGGTACCGACGGCAGCGTGCAGGTCGCCACAGACGCGATTGTGGCCGCCCGCGCCAGCCACGCATTCATGGGCATGACGAAGATGGGCATGGCAGCTATCTTCGAGACGCGCGGCAACTGTGACGCGCATGTGATCCTGCGCGGTGGCAAGAAAGGGCCGAACTACGATGCTGCCGCCATCGAGGAAAGCTGCGCGGTGCTCAGGGCGGCGGGGCTGCGTGAGCATGTAATGGTCGATTGCTCACATGCGAATTCCGGCAAATCACATCTGCGCCAGGTCGACGTCGCGCGGGACTTGGCCGCGCAGCTGTCGCAGGGCGAGCGTCGCCTCAGCGGTGTGATGATCGAGAGCCACCTCGAGGAAGGGCGCCAGGACTTGAAGCCCGGTGTGCCGCTGCAATGGGGTGTATCGATCACCGACGCGTGCCTGGGCTGGGCGCAGACCGAGCCGGTGCTGGAGATGCTGGCCGGTGCGGTACGGGCCCGCCGTGCCGCCGCGGCGTGGCGGTAAGTACGAAGTCGTCGATGCGTTCGTCGCCGGTGACGGCTGGACGGCTAAACCGCTAAACCGCGATGGCGAACCGGGCCGAGGAGGAGTCCGTGCCCCCAATCCGCCGGCGGATTCGGCTGCTCGGTGCTGCACGCGTCGAACAAGCTCATGTCGCGCGTGACCCGTTCCGGTATCAACGCGCGCAGAACGCGCGTCAGCGTGCCGTTGCGCAGGCCGCAGGACGTAACGCAACGGAGGAATGCGTCGGTCCATGGCGCATATCGCCGCGGCCTGTCACACAGGCCAATCGCCCATAGATTGAGTGTGGCCGCAGCAGGTCCCCGTCAGGTTATTGGAGCATAGACGCTATGTATGAAGAACGCATTCGGTGCGCGAGCCTGCGCAACCGCATCATTTCCGCACGCGACGCGGCGGCCTTAGTTCATGATGGAATGCGCGTGGGCACCAGCGGCTTCACGCGAGCCGGCGATCCGAAGGCGGTGTTGCTCGCGTTGGCCGAACGTGCGCGCACCGAGCCGACGCCGCCTCGCATCACGTTGATGACGGGCGCTTCGCTCGGTCACGACAATGACAAGGCACTGAGCGAGGCCGGCATGCTGGCGCGCCGTCTGCCGTTCCAGGCCGACCCGACATTGCGTCGCGAGATCAATTCAGGACGCGCATTGTTTGTCGATCAGCATCTGTCTGAGACGGTCGAGATGCTGCGGGCCAATCTGCTCGGCCAGCTGGACGTGGCCGTCATCGAGGCCACCTGCATTACCGAGTCCGGGGGCATTGTACCCAGCACGTCCGTTGGCAATTCGGCCAGTTTTGCCATTCTGGCCAAACGGGTGATCATCGAGCTGAACTTGGCTCAGCCGGTGGAGCTGGAAGGCTTGCACGACATCTGGATCCCGGCTTGCCGGCCCGACCGCGCACCAGTGTTGATCACCGACCCGCGTGACCGGATCGGAACGACCACGATTGATATCCCATTGGACAAGATCGCGGGCATTGTCATCACGAACGACGAGGACAGTTCCTCGGCTGTGTTGCCAGCGGACAGCGACACCACGCGCATCGCGCAATACCTGATCGAGTTCCTGCAGCATGAAGTCTCTCGCGCACGCTTGCCGGCGCAACTGCCGCCGCTTCAGGCCGGTATTGGCACGATCGCTAATGCGGTGCTGGGGGGATTGTGCGCTTCGCCATTTGAAGCGATGACAATGTACTCGGAAGTCCTGCAGGATTCCACGTTCGATTTGATGGACGCCGGCAAGCTGGCGTTCGCGTCCGGCTCGTCGATCACGCTGTCGGCGGCGCGGCAGCGTCAGGTGTTGCGTGAGCTGGCGCGTTATCGCGATCGTCTGGTATTGCGTCCGCAAGAAATCAGCAATCATCCGGAGATCGTGCGCCGGCTTGGCGTGATCGCGGTTAATACCGCGCTCGAAGTGGACCTGTACGGTAACGTGAACTCCACGCATGTTGGCGGGACCCACATGATGAACGGCATCGGCGGCTCAGGCGATTTCGCGCGTAACGCATGCTGCGCGATATTTGCGACCAAGTCGGTGGCCAAGGACGGCCGGATTTCAAGCATCGTGCCGATGGTGCCACATTGTGACCACAATGAACATGACGTGGATATCGTGGTCACCGAGCAGGGGCTGGCTGACCTGCGTGGGCTGGCGCCGCGCGAGCGAGTGGGTTTGATCATCGAGCGATGCGCGCATCCACAGTACCGCGATTTGCTGCGCGACTACTATCGCGACGCACTCAAGGGTCAGGGGCACACGCCGCATGACCTGGCGCAGGCGTTTTCGTTCCACCTGCGGCTGGCGCAAACCGGTACCATGCTGCCGTAAATCGCCGTCGCCATCGCTGTTCTGGGTACAGCCGCCTCGTTGCAGCACCCCGTTGCCTCCAGCCTTGCGTAGGGTCTGCTCCGATGTGCGGCTCAATAGCGCGCTGCCACGAGTCTATAAGGCGCTGCCGGGCCTACAAGGCCGCGGACTTCAAAAAGGAGCGCAACTTTATCGGCTTCGCCAAATCGTTGCCTGCCGAGCAGAGGCGCGAGTTGCTGGCGGGCATGCGCCGGTCGGTGAGCAGAAGCTGTGCGCGTTGACGTAGGACCGTGCGGCAATGGATCGAAGGCAAGGTAGACGCCGCGCGGATTGATACTGTCGCGCCGAAGCTGGACGCCGATGGGATTAGCGATAAGCGGGCCACGACCCGTGTCGATTTCAGCCTTCACTGAATCGACGCACGTATCCGAAACAAGACGTACGACACTGAGCGAGGTGAGATGAAGGCAGCACGATGGATCGGGGTACTACTGCTGTTGTCCGGCTGCGGATCGTCGCAGCCGCTGTTCACCGGCGATGGCCGGCCGACGCAATTGATCCGGTGCTCCGCCGCCGAAGGGTGGCCGTTCTGCGATGCGCGTGCGCAGGCCCAATGCGGCGACGCCGGCTACGACACGCTGCAGCGCAACCGCTCGGACGGTACGCTGTCGATGCTGATCGCGTGCAAGCGCTCGGCGGTGGCATATTGACACTCGGGGTGACGCGTCGCTGCGTTCTGCCTGTCACATCCGGTTACGAAACCGCACATCATAATTGCTACACTGGGCATACGGATTGCGTTGCATCATGGCTTTCACGTCATGTTTCAACGGAGACCGAGATGCAATTTATTATTTTCAACTTGCCGGCCGACTTGAGCGAGGAAGCACTGCGCGACCGGCTTGCCCCGATCGGTGCACGGCTTGTCGAGATTATTCGTGACAATGTCGAACGCGCTCGCGCCATCATCGAAGTCGCCCACATGGCGATGGCCTCGCGTGCGCTGGCGCTGAACTTCGATTGAATCCGGTAGGGGCTAAGCCGACCTGCTCGAAAGTCTAGCCAGACCTTGCTGACAACAGACTGGCCCAGCTAACTCCCGTGGTTGACACAGCCGCGTGGTTCAGCCGCCTATCGCACGCTCAACCGACCTCGTCGGACGAGGCAATAGGCCGCTTCAGAGGCTCAAATGATCTTCATCAGATGCTCAACCGACCTCGTCACGCCCTCAACAGACCTTGTCCAACGGCTCGGCCCATTTTGCCGAGCGCGCCGATTAACGCGAGCACCGTCAGCACGGCGACGAAGATGAATTTTGCTCGTTGCCCCATTTTGCCTCGCCTTTCAATTTGAAAAAATGGCATTATTTCACGCCAAAAACTCACGTAGCTTTTACGGTGTCGTCGGCTGGCGCCACATTCCCCAGCTGAGCACCGCCAGCGCGCGCAGAATCAGCGCGATGGCCACTAGCGTTTGTGGGGCAATCCGCTCGCCACCCAGCGCTGCACCCACGAGTAGCGCGATCGGCGGATTGGCGTAGACGTAACTTGTCGCCAGCACTGCTGTGGTGTGACTGGCCAGGTACATATAGGCGGAGAACGCCAGCAGCGAGCCCATCGTCACCAGGTACAGCCACGCCACGAGTGGCGCGCCGCGCATCGAGCCGTTGCGCACCTGCCGCCAGCTCGCCCGCGCGCGGCCCCGCACAAGTACGAATAGGCCGAGGCACAGGCCCGCGACGGCGAAGCGCGACGCCATCAGCATGAATGGCGGCATCGCTCGCAAGGCGACTGAGATCGCGAAGTATGTGGTGCCCCAGACGACATAGGTGACCAGCAGGCACAGCAGCAGCAAAGGCGTCAGGCGGGCGGTCTGGCTCATGATCGGCAACGTGTCAGAAAACGTTCGATTGTCCGTCCGATCCCGCTGCTCATCCATAGTGTTTCAATCGTCTTTGAACGGATGCGGCGATAATCGATAGGAAGTTGGCCTGTAAAGCTTGATCGTACAGCTTGGCCCATAAAGTGCCGGATCGGTCCGGCGTTAGCTAAGCACAACCGCCTGCGCGGCCGTCGGCGGGAATCCGGCGCGCTGGCCGAGCGTGCCAAGACGCTGAGACTGATTCAGCAACTGGAGGACGGTTTCGCGGCGATCGGGCTGTTTCTCGAAATGCAGCCGATTATGTCGCTGCGCACGCCGGACGAGGCGCTGGACTTCGAAGTGCTGCTGCGCATGCGTGGTGCCGGCGGGACCATCGTCCCGCCGTCCAAGGTTATTGCCGCCGCCGAGGAGAACAGCAACATCTCGGAACTCGACAAGCGGGTGTTGACCACGTCGCTGCTCGCCCGGCAAGTGTTTGCCAAGGCGCTGCGCGCGGCGGCCTTCATCGCTTAGTCGGACGCGCGAGGGGCTGCTTCCCGTCTTGAAGGGGTCCGGCTTGTATGCCGGAGATCCGCTTCAACGACGATCGGCGGGACGCGCTGTAGGCATGACCGCCGCCCGTCCCGACATGCACGGCTACCCAGTGTTATTCAACGAGGCCAATGCCGCGTTGTACACCGCGGAGCGGCAGGGTCGGGACCGCTAGGTGGTGTTCGGCCACAGCGTAAGCACTTGATCTGACGCCGCGCTCAATGCTGCTCGAAGCGATCGTACCGGCGCTCCGAGTAGTCCTCATTCGCGATGAACTCGGACACCCTGGCCCGTGGCGGCCCGCGCCGCAGGAATTCCAGCATCAGGTCCACCTGGTTAGCCGGTCCCTGCACGACCGCCTTGACCGATCCGTCGTCGTGATTGGCGATCCAGCCCCGTACCTGCAGCGCATGCGCGCGGCGCACCGCGGCATGCCGGAACCCGACTCCTTGCACTGCCCCGCGAATCTTGACAGTGTATGTTTCAACCCTGGTATCGAGATCGACTCCACTCATCGAGCATCCCTCCTGTCGCGCAGACATCACTGAACCGTTCAAACCGCGGATTGTAGTCGCGCCGCGCGCATCGTGCACGGGCTCCGCAACATGAATGCGGGCGAGCAAGCACTGTGCCCTTGCCGGCAAGTGTGGCTTGCAGCATAGGAAGTTGACCTTCTGCCGGCCCGCCGCTTGGCCGATTGCCCGCGTGCCTCGCCGCTCAGCCTGCTGCTTTCCTGCTGCAGGTTTTGCCGCATGCGGCTATGCTGTGACGAATGCAACGTATGGCAGGAGTGTTGACTGGTGGAGCCATTTCCCTACACACCCGATGCGCCGGACCGCGAGCAATTGTATACGCTCGCCGGCGGGACAGTTATCGAATTCGGCACGAACTGGTGCGGTTACTGCCAACGCGCGCAGCCGGTGATCGCCGAGGCACTTGGGCGCCATCCGGCGATGCGCCACCTGAAAGTCGAGGATGGGCCGGGGCGGCCGCTGGGACGGTCGTTTCGTGTGAAACTGTGGCCGACTTTGATTTTTCTGCGCGACGGACAGGAACGGGCGCGTGTCGTGCGCCCGACCCGCGCTGAAGAACTGGACGACGCATTGGCCACGCTGCGATAGCGCGGTTTATGACGCGCTGATCCTGTTGCACGTCGGCCTATTGTTGCTGGCCACGCCTATTGAATCACGGTGTACTGGATGGCTGCGCATTGGCTACTGTGGGTCTGACGCGTGCCGCGCCGTTGCCGGTTGCGTCATTGTGCGCCGCGCTGTTGCGCGGCTGAGTAGCTGAGTAGCCGTACTGTCGGGCGGCGCTAGCGGATCGAGGCGCGGCTCGGCCTGACGGTGACCGCTAGCGCTTGTTCTAGCTCGGCCGCCGACGGCACGCGGTTGATCCGTTGACCGTTGGCTAGCAGCAGTGTGGGCGTTCCCATCACACGCAATTTGCGCCCCAGCATCAGGTTACGCGCCAGCACTGTCGCCGTTGCATCGCAGGGTGCGGTAACGGGCGGCGGCGCATGATCCTCGAGCATCCATGCCGGCCACGCGCCGGTGCGATTGTTAGCGCACCAGATCCGGGCGGACATCATTTTCGAGTCCGGCGTGAGGATTGGGTACAAGAACGTGTACACGGTGACGTCGGGTAGTCCTGCAAGCCTGTGCTCCAGTGTTTTGCAGTAGGAGCAATAGGGATCGGAGAACACGACAATCCGGCGTGAGCCATCACCGTTGACGCTGCGCAGCGCATCGTCCAGCGGCAGCGTGCCGAAGTCAACGCCGCGCTTATCGAAATGCACAATTTTGTCGAGTTTTTGCTCGATTCCGAATAGTAGCCCGCCGTAGCCCGGCCGGTTCAGGTACAGCCACGCGCCGCCGGCGAGCGTGGCCGCCAGGGCCAACGCCGCGAGCAGCGTGGCGAGCATGCGTACGGTTCGCGGTGTCATCCGTGCTGTTGTCCCGGGATTCAATGGAGCTGCCGATTGTCGGCGTTGCGCCATCGCGCTGTCTGTGGCCTGTCGCACAGCGGCACGCCAACTGGCGAGCGGGGCACGTCAGAAGCAAGTAAGTGTTGCTGTCATCATGTTGGATCGCAATGCTGGCACGCAAAGGCGTGCCTGGTGCAATACATGAAGCTTGGCAACACCGGGCTGGCCGTCTCGCGCTTGCGCATGAGAACGATGACGTTCGGCGTACAGACCGATGAGGACATTTCGCTTGCGATTCTCGCGTATCACCTCGCAAAAGCGCGGGGGCGTACCCAGTTACGCAACTCGGCCCGTTTCGTGTCGGTACAGCCACGTTACAGTCTGCCGCACTGCGAAATAGAGCGCGAACTACTGCCGCTTGCCGCGGAGGACCAACTCACGGCGTTGCCGTACAACCCACTGGCCGGCGGGTTGTTGACAGGAAAACACTCGCGTGAAGCCGGGCCCGGAGCCGGTAACTGCTTCGCGCTAGGCAATGTCGCCAAGCTTTACCAGGAGCGTTACTAACATGATATGCAATACAAAACAATTGCGCGATGTGGTGGGGCTGTCCGGCTCATGATGACGATCGCCGCGGTGGCATGGGTGCTCGCCAATCTGGCCGCCACCTGTGCGAGCATCGTTGCGAGCCGGCCAGAACAACTCGTCGACACGCTTACGGTTGTCGATGTGACGCTGGATGTTGACCTGAGGGCACGGCTCAATGAATGGATGTCGCAATATCGGTGCGATGACGCGGTGCGCCTAAATGGCACTGGTGCTGCCCCACGCTTCGCTTCTGCAGGCCGGGCGCTCGTGATTGCCAGTCCTTTCGACATGAAGGTGCGGTACGCTGCGTACTGGAGAATTGCCGTGAGGGAGCGCTTGATGCCGAATGTGTTTTCGTCGATCTGTTGCTGGCCTTTGCGCACCTGGAGAAAGTCCTCTGGCGCGTCTGCGGTGCGCAAGGGGCCACAGGCTGCTGAAAAAGCTGCACCGCGTGCGCGCAGCGCACACCCGACACTCGATACGTTATTCAACGTATCCAGGATCACGCCGGGATGTCGCCGCGACAGCCCATCGGCGTATGCGAAGGAGATGAGAGGAAATCAGGATGCCATATTGCTTACGTTGATGTTTATGTGCCCGGCGCAGCAGTCCGCTGCACTGGCCAATGGTGGTCGTGCCGATTCCGCATCATCGCCTCCCAAAGAGCCGATCACGCTGGCTGATTTATGCGATGACATTGAGCGTTATGTGAGACGACAGGGTATCAATCGCGCTGTGACGCCCGAATTGCGGCAATTCATGACCCGGACGGCGGCAATGCAGAATGTCCTGGTCCAGCGTGGAGAGCCCGCTTGGGGGCGACTGCAGCAAATGCTCGACCGGCTGCAACAGAGGATAGACCTACCGGATTCCAACGCAGGCCCAGCGCATGCGTTCGGCCATCAGGACGGGCATGCTCGTCACGACGCTTGCACCGTGTTCGAGTCGTTTCTTGATGTGTTCGATGACAAATGGATTCCGTCGCTGTACAAACTCAAAATTTCAGATGCAGATGTGCAGAAGGAAGGGCAGGCTAGGCTGAAGTCGGCTTGCGGGCGGCTCAGCATGGGTGAGAAGTGGCAGGTCAGTCAAATGATTGAGGCCAGGAAACGACAAGAAAAACTCGGCGCATGGGGCACGATACTGCAGCAGGCGCTCGGCCCGGTGACGCTTCAGTTGCCGCCGGTTGCAACGCCAGGATTCTCACTCGACGTAGATGCGGTATTCAAACGGGCGCGGGAGGGTGCGGGCGTTGATGTGTTTCGCCGGGCTCCGTCGGGACACGATCGATAAATAACAGCGTGGTGGCCGGGCTGGCGCATTGGCTTCATGGTCGGCAATGCCGATCTGGTCGCGGCACTCGCGCGCATCAAGCGTTACCACGATTACGGCGCGTTCACGTCCCTATAGGTTGCCGCGATTGCGGCGCTGGAACAGGATTAGCAATGCGTGCGGGACATCGCGGCGCAGTACCAGAGCCGGCGCGACGTGCTGGTCAAAGGATTGCACGAGGTGGGCTGGCAGGTGGAACGGCTCAAGGCGTCGATGTATATCTGGGCGTGGATACTGGACGGGTATCGCGAACTCGGTTCGCTCGAGTTCGCCAAGCAGATGCTGCAAAAGGCCAAGGTATCGGTGTCGCCGGGGATCGGCTTGGTGACCACGGTGACGACCATGTGCGTTTTGCCTTGATCGAGAACGAATCGCGAATACGGCAGGCGGTGCGCGGGATCAAGGCGATGTTTAAGGCTGACGCCGTTACGCGCTGAGCTGACGCAGTCGCACGATCAGGCTCGATGTATCGTAGCGCCGGCCGCCGAGCGCCTGAACGTCGCCGTAGAACTGATCGACCAGCGCGGTGACGGGCAGCGACGCGCCATTGCGCTTGGCCTCATCCAGGCAGATCGCTAGATCCTTGCGCATCCAATCGACCGCAAAGCCGAAATCAAAGCGGCCTTCGATCATCGTGTTGCCGCGGTTGTCCATTTGCCAACTCGCGGCTGCGCCTTTGCCGATGACCTCGAGTACGCGCGGCATGTCCAGCCCGGCGCGTTGCCCGAAGTGAACGGCCTCTGACAGCCCCTGTATGACGCCGGCAATTGCGATCTGGTTGACCATCTTGGTCAACTGGCCCGCGCCAGACTCGCCCAGCAGCGTGACCGCGACGCCATAGTGCCGCAGCGTGGGCGCGACGCGCTCGAACACTGCGGCGTCGCCGCCGCACATGATCGTCAGCTTGCCGTTCTGAGCGCCGGCTTGTCCGCCCGATACCGGCGCGTCGATGAAATGCAGGCTTTGTTCACCGGCGATCGAGAATAGCTCCCTGGCGACATTGGCCGAGGCGGTTGTATGGTCGACGAACACCGCGTCGCGCGACATGCCGGCGAACGCACCGTGCCCGCCCAGCGTCACGCTGCGTAAGTCATCGTCGTTGCCCACGCACGCGAGCACAATGTCGGCGTTGCGTGCGGCCTCGCGGGGCGTGGTCGCCAACCGGCCGCCGTATTCGGCAACCCACCGCTGCGCCTTGGCCGCCGTGCGGTTGTACACTGTCACATCCAGCCCGGCCTTGGCGAGATGGCCGGCCATCGGGTAGCCCATCACGCCGAGTCCGAGAAACGCGACGCGCCGTGGCGTCCCGCTCGATGAAGGAGATGACTGGTCGGTCACTTCATTTCTCCTGGAAACAATATCGGGGAAACCGGCATTATCTCAGGTGCCGGGTGAAGCGGCGGTCCGCCATGATGCTTGTGACACAATACCAGTTCAGCGTGCCGTTGCCGCCGTGCTTATGCCTGTTCGTCACATGTCTGATGCCGCGAATCCGCTCGTTGCCACCGTGCCGATCTCTCTGGTGAATGGCTTTCTTGCCGGCGCGGATCCGCACGCCGTCGCCCGGCTTGCCGAGCGCTCGGGTATCCCGCGTCCGCTGCTCGAGAAGCCGGACGCGCGGGTCACCGAAGAGCAATTCTCCACGCTATACCGGTTGCTTGCCACTGAGTTGGACGACGAGATGCCCGGCGTCTTCAGCCGTCCGCTGCGCAATGGCACGCTCAAGTACCTGTGCCTGAGTTTGCTAGATGCGCCGCGTCTGGAAGTCGCACTGCATCGCTTCGGCCAGTTCTTTCACTTGATCCTGGACGACTTCCGCCTACAGTCCCATTGCGAGGACGGTATTGGATGCGTGACGCTCGTGGTGGGCAACTCGGACTCCGGCGCTGTCCGCCCGCTCGGCCGCGAGTTGATGCTTAAATTGGTCCATGGTGTTGCATCGTGGTTGGTGGCGATGCGCATTCCGTTGATCGACGTGGAGTTTGACTGCCCGCGCCCGCCGCACGCGCGCGACTACCTGTATCTGTTTCCTGGTCCAGTGCGCTTTGTCGCTCGGTGTACCAAAATGCGTTTCGCGGCGGCCTATCTGGACATGCCGATACGGCGTCGTAAGGCTGATCTGCAGCGGTTTCTCGCGCGGGCGCCGGAGGATTGGATCTTCGTGTCATTTGGCCAAGAGCTGGTTTGCCACCGGGTGCGCCAGTTCATCGCACAGAGCTTGCCGACGGTACCGACGGTCGATGCGGTTGCAGACGTGATGCATTGGTCGGTGCGCACACTATGCCGCAGGTTGGCGGCGGAAGGCACGACATTCCAGGGTATCAAGGACGAGGTGCGGCGCGATATCTCGATCCAGCGGCTGACCCGCTCGCACGATGCAATCGCGGCGATCGCCTACGATGTCGGGTTCGACAATCCGAGCGCTTTTCACCGCGCGTTTCGCCAGTGGACCGGCAGCACGCCCAATATGTACCGGCAGATGGGATAGCGCCGGACTCCCCGTCGCGTACCTCGCGCGCCCCGTTCACGTATCGTAACCGAGCCGCTCAAATTCCCGCGCATGGACCTGCATGCTCCCTCGTTCAATCGCGCTGAGCCATACCGCGTCAGTGCCAATAGCCGAGATTGCGCACTCGAGATAGCGCTCGCGGCCGTTCGCCGCAGTCGGTAAATCACCGGCGCGCGGCACGTTTTGTCAATGAAAAGGCAGCTTTGGATAATGGCTCCGCAGCCATTCGTCGTTACGATGGTGTGTGATCGAACGCCCTGTGCGTTCGGCGCGTACGGTGGCAAAGCAGCGGCAGGCCGTGCGCTCTTGGTGGACGACGCTGCGATGTTTGAAAAGGAGCCAGGCGATGAGCTATCGTGCACCGGTCAAGGATATGTTGTTTACGATGAACGCGTTGGCGGACATCGATGTGGTTAGCCGCCTGCCCGGCTACGAGGAGGCGACGCTCGAAACCGCGCAAGCCGTGCTTGAGGAAGCCGCGAAATTCGCCGAGCAGGTGCTCGTGCCGCTGAACCGTACCGGGGATACGCAGCCGTCCACATGGGCCGACGGGGCGGTCACCACGACTGCGGGATTCAAGCAGGCCTATCGCCAATACGCGCAAGGCGGCTGGCAGGCCGTCGTGCATCCGCCTGAGTTTGGCGGACAGGGCTTGCCTAAGCTCATTGCGAGCGCATGCAACGAGATGATCAATGCGGCGAACCTGTCATGGGCGCTCTGTCCGTTGTTGACCGATGGCGCGATTGAGGCGTTGTTGGCCGCCGGCAGCGACGTGCAGAAGGCGCGTTACTTGCCCAAGCTGATCGCCGGCGAATGGACTGGCACGATGAACTTGACCGAGCCGCAGGCCGGTTCGGACCTGTCGTTGGTGCGCACGCGCGCGGAACGCCAGGCAGACGGCACCTACAAGCTGTTTGGCACAAAGATCTTCATCACCTACGGCGAGCATGACATGGCGGACAACATCGTCCATCTCGTGTTGGCCCGCACACCCGACGCGCCGCCGGGCGTCAAGGGTATTTCGCTGTTCATCGTGCCGAAGTTCTTGCTCGACGGTGACGGTGCGCCGGGTGCGCGCAACGACGTGAATTGCGTGTCGATCGAGCACAAGCTCGGTATCAAGGCGAGTCCGAGCGCGGTGCTGCAGTTCGGTGACCACGGGGGGGCGATTGGCGAGCTGGTCGGCGAGGAAAACCGCGGTCTGGAATACATGTTTATCATGATGAACTCGGCACGGTTTTCGGTCGGCATGCAGGGCGTGGCGATTGCCGAGCGCGCCTACCAACAGGCCGCTGCGTATGCGGCCGAGCGCGTGCAGAGCCGTCCGGTCGATGGCTCGGCCAAGCGGGCGGTGACGATCGACCAGCATCCGGATGTCAAGCGGATGCTGATGACGATGCGTGCATTGACCGAGGGTGCCCGTTCGCTGAACTACTTTGCCGCGTCCGCCTGCGATATCGCGCATCGGCATCCGGACGCTTCGGTGCGGGAACAATATGCGCGGCGCTATGAGTTCCTGGTGCCGATCGTCAAAGGCTGGAGTACTGAACTGTCGGTCGATGTTGCCAGCATGGGCGTGCAGGTCCACGGTGGCATGGGCTTCATCGAGGAAACCGGCGCCGCGCAGCATTACCGTGACGCGCGCATTCTGCCGATTTATGAAGGCACGACCGCTATCCAGGCGAACGATCTAGTGGGCCGCAAGACCGTGCACGACGGCGGTGCGGTCGCTCGCGGGCTGTGCGAGCAGATTGCACTCACCGAGTGTGAGCTGGCCCATCACGAGGAGCCAGTATTTGCGGCAATGCGCAAGCGCCTGGCGGCGGCGCGCGCTGCGCTGGCCGAATCGATCGAGTTCGTGATCGGTCACGCGATGACGGATCCGAACGCGGTTTATGCCGGTAGTGTGCCGTACCTGAAGCTGTGCGGCATCGTGCTGTGTGGGTGGCAGCTTGCGCGCGCGATGCTTGCGGCGCATGCCACACGGGCACAGGATCCGGTATTCTGCGACGCGAAGATCGCGACCGCGCATTGCTTTGCCCATCACGTGCTGCCGCAGGCGGACGCGCTACGTGTGGCAATCGCCAGCGCCGCAGTCTGAAGCCGCTCGCGCGGCTGGTGAGCTATGCGCATGCCGGTGTCGATCCGCGCTACATGGGCATCGGTCAGGTACCGGCATCGCGGCTCACGTTGCAAAAGGCCGGTATCCCGGTTGACGCACTCGACGTGATCGAGGCGAATAAAGCGTTTGCCGCTCAGGCGTGCGCGGTCACCCGTAAGCTCGGGCCGGATCCCGCAAAGGTCAACTCGAACGGCTCGGGTATCTCGCTCGGCCATCCGATCGGCGCCACTGGCGCGTTGATTACCGTCAAAGCGATCCACGAGTTGCAGCTTATCAGTGGCCGTTATGCGCTGGTGACAATGTGCATCGGCGATGGTCAGGGTATCACGGCTGTCTTCGAAAACTTGCCGTGAGCGCGTCTTGGCGTTTGCATGACACGATAAGTAATTGTCTCGATGAGCAAGTATTTTTAGCCCGCTGCATGAAGCGGCGCATTCCACGGCTTGCCTGCCTTGACCATTGCATTGAGGATGGTCAGCACTTTGCGTACACAGGCGACTAACGTGCCTTTTTCGGTTTTCCTGTGCTCACGAGGCGGTCGTAAAACGTCTTGATGACCGGATTGAATTGAACGGCGACAAGCGCTGCCACTTAGGATGGTGGTTCACCCCGCGGGTCTAGACAATGAACTGGCATCACCCTGTCCGACTCGCGGAGGATCTCCTGGATAAATGAAGCATGCGGGTTCAGCCGCAGGTTAATGTGACCGACTTCTGAACCAAGGCACACTGTCCTGGATTCGCGCCCGGGCCGGCTCAGAGAACTGGTTGGCTTCCATAAAGCGGGTAATCTCAACCCTCGCTATATTCCCTTGACGATCGTCTAAGTTATGTAGCGAACCCTCGAACCGAAGTCTGCTAAGCACATCGCATAAGTCGGCTTCGCCCGCGCCATTCAGTAGGCTCAAGCTCTGCTGCCAGACCCACTTTACCAGTGCATCATCTAAATTGTAGGTGCACATTAGTAGGCCGAGTGCAACCTGTACGCGCTGGGCTGGCAGTACGCGCAACAATGCCGGCTCCAGTAACTGGAGTTCGTGTGCGTGGTGCTCGCGCGGTAAATCCGTCAACCCCTCTGGAAGATAGCGTAGCGCAACGCCCAACTGCTCGTCAGGCAGCGACAGCGCTACATCACGCAGCTGCGTGTACTGAGCGAGCTGCTCCGCTTGCGGCAAAAACAATATGAAACTTGCTAACATGCCAACCGATTCGCCTTGATGAGAGGGCGGCAGCTGCAACGCTTGTTCGCGTAACACTGCATACAGCCCAGGAATGCGGTCGTCGCTCCCCCCAAAGTGAATCATTCGCCGACACAATACCGGGATCAACTCCGCTTGCTCGGACACCCTCAAGGACGCAAGCCGAGCCACAAGCGTCTGATAACGCTTGACAAACTCAGCTGAGCCAAACAACAAGAATCTCAAACTGTCAGCGAGTTCCGTCCAAACATTATCTTCTTCGGGCGCACGCCGCTGCGCCATCGCGTAAGCAAAGTCGAATAATTCATCCCGATGGCTCCAATGGAAATCGCGCAATGAGTGCAACAACAGCGCTTTTTGTATTTGCACGCCATCCTTCGGAATGCGCTGCGCCGCCGCGTACACGCGCTTGAAGGCTTCGCCGCGCTCGCGATATGGCAACGCTTCCAACCGCTGGCGCAGCGCGTCAAGCGGCTCGACGTGCTGCGCCGGATCGGCGAGCGTGCTACCCATCTCACTGAGCAGCTGGTTGACTGACGCGAGGCTCACGGCTCGATTCGCTCGTTGCCAGTAACGGTAGACTACGCGCCGACTTTGCATCGCATGATACGTACGACGATCGGCTGCTGAAAAGTTTCCCACGTCTTGGACGGGCACGTAGTCACCGATCTGCTCAATCAGTTCGCGCGGCAGGTCATGATATGTCGTGGGTCGGCTGGCCGACGGGCTCGCCAGCCCACCGCTTGCTGGTTTCAGTATCGGCGGGGGCGCCGACGCAGCAGGCTGCGGGCACGACTCCAACGCATACATGTAGGCTTGGTAGTCGTTCAAAGCGGCATGCAGATCGAAGTCCATCTGTAAGCTCGGCAGTCGATAAAAAACGGCGCAATACGAAGTGAGGCCGCGCAGCAGGCTAGCTGAAAACGGGAAGCTGAGCACAGCGATGGACTGTGAACGCCATGTTCTTGGCGGATAGTGCCATGCCAATATGCGGAAATTGTTACATCGTCTGTTGACAACTCACACTTTTGAAGAAGCTTGTGCGAAGCTAACAGTGATAACCAGCAAGCAGCCAAAATAACGTGCGGATCAAATAAGTGATGGTACAGGTTCAGTTACATCCGACCCTCCCCGGCCGCACCGTACACACGTAGCTTGAAGCACATGAAGCTTGCCCATTTCGATTTGAAACACAATAATAAAAATCGGTTTAATATCGATTCCTGAATTTTCCTGTGAGAAACGAATCCCTCGCAGACAATAAAATTCAAGCAAGAAGGGTCTAGATGTCGAGTCAAGCAAAGCGAGCGCAGTACGCACTCGAATTCAAGCTGGAAACAGTTCGACTGGTAAAAGCCGGTTAAAAAAGCATGGCGACAGTGGCAACAACGCTGAGAGTGCCGGGACAGGCTTTGCACAACTGGGGGAAGGCAACGCGTGACGCGCATAACCGGCTTGGTGCTGCGAAGAAGTCATCCTAATGCACGAACATTTTGTGTCACTGGCACGGGTCGTTGTTCGATGCACCGTGCGTAGAGCAGCCGCGCGGTTGGCCTTGCGCAAGCCGTCGGCGCCGGTCATCGCGATTATGGCGTACAGCACGCAAATGATGTGCTTGCAGTGATAGCCCCTCAATGAGATAAACCGGCTCAAGGTTGGGTGTTCCCGGTACGTTTGCCGATTACTTTAGTGAATTTCCGTCCTCCGGCATGTCGGTATCCGTCGCCTTGATGCACTGGAATTGTCCAACGATTGATGTACTTGAGCTACTGTGGCTGTTAATCTGGCCGACTTCTGAGCCAGGACGCACTGTCTTGGATTCGCGTTTGGGCTGACTTGGAAAACTGGTTGGCTTTCATAAAGCGCGTGATCTCACCCATTGCTACTTTCCATTGGCGATTGTTCCGGCGCCATAGCACACCATTGGCCCGAAGCTCGCTCAGTACCTCCCATAAAGCGGCTTCATCCGCCCCGTTCAGTAGACTCAACCCCTGCTGCCATCCCCGCTTGGCTAGCGTGTCATTGATGAAATAGATACTTCTAATGAACCCGACTGCTGCTTGCGTGCGCTGCGCCGTAGGTACACGCGTCAAATAGCGTTCAAGCAACGCCAGCTCCTGCGCTTGTCGCTTAGGTGAGAAACTACCTAGTCCTTCAGGCAAACGCTGCAGCGCGACCCCCCACTGGTCGTCAGGCAGCGACAGCGCCCAATCGCGCATTTGCGCATACCACGCGGATCGCTCCGCTTCCGGAAAGCGCCACACGTAACTTGCCAACGCGCCGACCGATGCGCCTTGATGAGAGGGGGGCAAGCGTAACGCGTAGTCGTGTAAGAGCGTATAAAGCTCAATGACGCGCGGGTCTGCTTGGTTAAATTTATTTAGTAAACGGACCAAT
The DNA here is from genome assembly GCF_021498065.1 of Mycetohabitans sp. B3. NCBI lineage: Bacteria > Pseudomonadati > Pseudomonadota > Betaproteobacteria > Burkholderiales > Burkholderiaceae > Mycetohabitans > Mycetohabitans sp. B3. Next base: position 36,543 of record NZ_JAHLKN010000059.1, read on the forward strand.
GTGGAAATGATCTGCGCTTGCTCGGCTACGCTCAACGACGGCAGCCGTGCCAGAATCTTGTAATACCACTGAGCAAACTCAGGGGTCTCAGGTGTGTCGAGGGAAAAATTCGACAGCCCAAGCGCCAGTTCCGGCCACACATTGTCCTGCCCGGGCTCACGCTGTTCGGCCAGTGCGTAGGCAAAGTCAAACAGTTCCATCCATTCGCGCTCATAGGTGAAATCCCGGTGCATGAGCAACAGCGCTTTTTGTATCTGCACGCCGTCTTGCGGGATACGCTGCGCGGCTGCGAATAAACGCTTAAATACGCGGGTGCGCCCGGCCTTCAACGTTTTCAAACGTTGGCAAAGCGCGTCCAGGGGGTCGGCGTACTGCGCTGGATCGGCGAACGTGTCGTCCATCTCATCGAGCAGGCGGTGGATCGACTGAAAGGTCACTGCTTGTTTTGCTCGTTGCCAATAGCTATGAACAAGGCGCCTAGTCTGCATCGCATGACTGACATTTTAAGGCCACCCGTAGTTTTAAGCACGACAAGTGCAACCTGACGCTCGGTCAGTTTTGCCAGCACAGCATCAAAACCCTTTTCATTATTAGGCAAACTCAGCGTAGGGGCCTTCAGGCCAATTGCTCCATCAGCGTGGCCCTCGCCACATCAATGCCAATTGTGGTTGGCATCGGGGGCCGAATCTGGCAGGCTCATCACTGCCCCTCCTTGTAAACGCGAATTGAGCTCAAACAATTGTTCTGGCTTTTGATGAGCGGCTTGGCTCGTGCGCCTTTACTGGGTTACGGGCTGTGTTAACCCTAGGGGATGTCAGACTGCACGAGCCTCGCCAAACCGACACCAACACCGACGGCAGATTGATGGACGATGCGCTTGCGGCACACTGCAGAGCTTACCGTGGCTAAGGCTGCGCGTTACCCGCCGTATATCCATTGCCCACAAGCTTCACCGCTTTTACTATCAAGAAAAGAAACACTCATTTCTAAGATACAAGGGCAGCGGAGACAGTTGCGAAACGCAGTCCGCCAAGCCGGCAAAACCTTTAACGCCGGGGCTCCAAATTTAAGGGTCCGTATTGATCATTGATCGGCGCCGTCGGTTCGTCGTCGATTGAAGCCGCAGCATTGGTATCAGCAGGTGGTCGCACGGGCGCCGGACGCGTAGCCGCGGTGGCCGGCCGGATCGGTTGCGGGGACGGTAGCGCGACGGCCCGGGCCGTCAATGCCGCGGTTGCTTCGGCGGCGGATGGCGGGGCATGCGGACCGGTTGCATCGGCTGCATACGGCACGTCGGCCGACGGGCGGGGCGCGGCCGCGGCGGTCGAAGGGGCCGTCTGTATGCCATAGACAACCGGCGGCTGCGTTGGATCGACGTGAGCGGCTTGCGGCGGCAGTGGCGTGATTGCCTCCTGTGTCAAAGCGTCGGTTGCCGCGCGTGCCTCGGCGCGGGACACACTCGGCGTGTCGGCGAGTGGCTGCATCGGCTTGGTCGACACAGCGGCGGCCACCGCATGTTGGGCGGGATGTGCCCCGACCGGTACAGTGTGCCCGTCGGTGTCTTGCGTCTCCGGGGCGATAGCTTTGCGCACCTTTGCATGGCGTGCCCGCGGTAGGCTGCGCTGCACAGCGCCCGAATCCGTGCTCGCGGGACTCGCGCTGCGTGCTGGCGGTATGCGCGCGAATGCCACAGTATCGGATGCCTGCATGCGCGCTTGCGGCGACGGCAAGGTGCTTGATGGTGTCGTGACGGCCTGCTGCGGTGCTTGTGCACCCAAGCGAGCGGTATGGCTTGCAAGCGTGGCAGCATCGAACAATGGGACGGTGCTGGCGCTCATATTGGATTGCGTCAGCGCCTCACGGCGCACGATATCTGCATACCGGTGCGGCTCCGACGACGTCTTGTCCTGGTAAAGCTGGCTGATTGTTACCCCCAAAGCGCCGGCGCCCAGCACCAGCAAGGCGGCGAGTGCGACTATGTGGCGTCGCGCGAGTGGAGCACGTTGCAGGCCGGTCCACGGCGGCGTAACGAACGATGGCGGCGTGGCATCGAACGAGCGTGCCGTGGCGTACGCCGGTTCAGTCCCTTGTTGTCGTCGCGCGTAGTAGGAACTCTCGTCGTTTGCCGTTGAGTCGGCGTGCGAGCGGGTAGCGGTGGCGCGGGTTCTTGCTGGTCCCAGCCGGGGCTCGATTCTGCGCGTGATGCGCACCTGTTTGCTGCTGCGCGCCGATCCCCGTCTATTGAAGCCCGGCGCCACGCCATGGGGCGTTTTAAATCTGGCGCTCATGGTCTTGGTGGTGACAGTCCGTGAATTAGCCGATCTTAGAGGGGCGATTCAGGGTTTTATGTGCGGGCGCGCACATTGCTGCGGCGCGCTGGCGCATCCACGCGCGCTCACGCGATGGACCATTTCGCAAGCTAGTCCACGCGCGCGAGTCTATGCGCGCTCGCCGCGGATGTAGAGCTCCAACTGTTGGATCGTAAACGCCTGGTCGGAGATGATGCTCTTAACCAAGTCGCCGATCGAAATCATGCCGACGAGCCGTCCTCCGTCGATAACAGGCAGATGCCGTAGACGTTGCTCGGTAACCAGGGCCATGCAGCTTTGCGCACTGTCCTCCGGGCGCACGTAACGGACTTCACGGGTCATAATGTCACGCACTGATGTGGCCTTCGAGGAGCGGTCCATCAACACGATCTTGCGGGCGTAGTCGCGCTCGGTGACGATGCCGACAATCTTGCCGTCCTCGGTCACGACCAGCGCGCCGATTTGCTTCTCAGCCATACGCTTCATTGCATCGTAGACCAGTGCGGACGCGCCGATCGTGTGCACGGTAGCGTCCGGCTTGCTCTTCAAGATCTGTGCAACGGTAGCCATCGGATGCTCTCCTTGCGCTGGCATGGGCACGCGGCAGGATCGAATGCGCCGTCCGCGTGGGCCGTGGAGCGCCAACAAAGTATATGTTGCCTACAAGTATAGGACACGGTATCGACGGGCACGCGTGTGCGGCGCTGCAGGCGTTGCGCGGCGCGTGTACGCACAGCGTTAGGGGTTGATCTTGCTATTCGCACGCTGTTTGAGGCACCCACCCTCGCAGGCTTAGCACGCCATTTAGTTCAGCATGACGGGATGCAAGGAGACTCGTTTTCCGTTCTACTTCCTCTTAAGCCCACAGGCAGCCGTCCTGCTCTTTTCTGCATTCATCCCGGATTTGGTTTGATCTGGAACTATATGGGTCTGTCCAGTTACCTTCACTCGGACCAGCCTCTTTATGGCTTGCAGGCTCGTGGGTTTGATGGAACAAGTCCGCTTGCTTCTACGCTTGACGAGATGGTGTCAGACTATCTTGAACAAATGCGCCGTGTTCAACCCCAAGGGCCTTACTGCTTATTAGGATGGAGCTTCGGCGGCAATGTGGCGCATAGCATGGCTGTTCGACTCGAACACGAAGGCGAAAAAGTGGCGTTGCTGGCGTTACTAGATAGCTCCCCTTTTGCGGGCAAAGTTTTTGAGGAGAAAGACAATCAAATTGACCAGGCGATGGTTAGAGAGGTATTCGCTCACCACTATGGCAATGAGTTAGTCTCGGCGATGGGCGAGCATTTATTGGAAAACACCGAGAAAATTGCAAAGAATAATGTGCGTATCGTAAGAGATTATTCTCCATCGCAGTATGGCGGTGATGCGCTATTGTTTCGAGCCACAGTAGCAGAGGCGGGATGTGAACCGCTAGTCACGCCTGATGCGTGGAAACCGTATGTGCGGGGGAATATCGAAATTTTCAATATTAACTGCATTCATAGCACAATGCTCAAGCCGGAATCGAAGGCCCTCATCGGTCCTGTTCTAGCCCGCAAGCTAAATGAATTGGAGCATCAACAAGCTTAAGGACAGACAAATGCGGTACGATAAACTTTACAGTGCAGAAACGTTCAATAACCTTAAGCGCGAATTTGATCGCGTTAACCGATAATGGTCATGGTTAGCTTGCCCGATAATGACAGTGCAGCACACGAGCTGAACGATGTGTTGCAATGGTTCGACGCGGACCGCGGCGAATTCGTGTGGCTTGAGCAGCTGATTGCGCAGCACCAGCCGCGTTTTTTGCAAGCAACCGGTTCAAACCGGGTGGTGCGCATGCCGATGCCGAAACGACGTTCTCGATGGTCGATCTTCCTGAGACAACGGCGTTGCCTGACGAACACGCCGTACACTTGCTTGCCGACGTGTTCAGTCGCGTCATGCCGGTCGCATCGCCGACCTTCGTCGGACACATGACCTCATCGCTACCGTCGTTTTTACCGTCGCTCGCGAAGGTGCTGACCGCGCTAAACCAAAATGTCGTGAAGCTAGAAACCTCTGCTGCGATGACGGCGCTTGAGCGCCAGGTCATCGGGATGCTGCACAAGCTGGTTTTTGGTCAGGACGATGCATTTTATCGAAGATGGCTGCATAGCGGCGATCATGCGCTCGGTGGATTCTGCTCGGGCGGCACGGTGGCCAATCTCACCGCGCTATGGGCGAGCCGCAATAATCTACTGCATCCCCGAGTTGGCTTCGCCGGGGTCAACCGCGTCAGGCTCATGCAGGCGCTTCGACATTACGGCTACGACGGGCTCGCTATCCTTGTATCGGAGCGCGGGCATTATTCGTTGCGCAAGGCCGCGGATGTGCTTGAGATCGGTTGCGATTACCTGATCCGAATTCCTGTGGATGCAGCGGAGCGAATCCGCATTGACGCATTGCGCGCGGCCGTGTGTGACCTGCAGCGCCGCAATATTAACCCTATGAACTCGTCGTTCGCTACTGTGTCCCGAAGATCCCGCCTGGGTGACACAGTATCAGAAACACCGCACGCCCTATAAGGGAGCTAACTGAAAAGACATTGCCAAATATATCAGCAAACATTATTTGAGCTATTTTTGTTTGATCTAGTAAAGATCATTTTAATAGCCGGACAGTTATATGTGCCGAAATGAGATTAGGCAGCCGCTCTGCCGTGCGTAACGGTGTGCCTTGCAGCCCAATTTTAGGACCGGGTGGAACGCTCCAGTTTTTTCATCGTAAGGCATACCCGTCGAGTCTTTCGACAGCCTGCTTGCGAGACGTGACAGGCAAATGGGTGGCTAGCTTCCGTTTAATGCGCTTACTGTGGGTGCTGCTCGTTCAAGGGCGTGAATCTCTGTCAACGCCAGGGCGGGATACCGACGCTGCTTGTCCATTGGCGGTAGTACGGTCATGCGCGGTGATATCGAAGTTTCAATGGTATCCGCTCAGCCTTCTTCTGGTCATGAACGGTGACCTAGACACGCCCTTAAACCATACTTCATCCATCTCGTATGGCGATCATGTGGTCTTTGGTTGCAAATTTTAATGTATTGTTTCATTCGCTAAAGATCTGTCGTTTTAAGTAAAGGTAATATGCTTGCTTACACTATGTGACGGGACCCTATAGTTTTTAAATAGCTGTTAGACGGGGTAATTGGATGAATTTTTATCGCGGCTCTTGGTAGCTGGGCACAGTGCTTGCGATATACGAAGCAGTGAGCGTCGAGCTGATGGGTCAGGGAACAGGTGCGTTGCCGTAGCCGTATGGCTAAATAAAATTGATGTCTGGAGGGAACGGTGAAGAAGTATCCCAGCACTGAGCCCAATGACGCCGCGCCTGTGCGACGCACTGTCTTGCTTGGCCCACTGTAGTGCCAATTCTCGCGCAGCTTCACGCGCGTTATGCCTGGTGTTTCCACTAAAGCTTGACATAAACTGACCGTGGCGCGATCACTGGTCAGCCAAGTGATACGAACGGCGCACTGACGCGTGCCGATGAATGGCCCTGATCGCCGTAGTAAATGGCTAAGGATTACACGCAACGTGTCATAAAAGCCGGAGTGGTTCCTGAAGAGTAACGATAGATTCTGAGTGCGGCATTGAGATTAATTGGTAAACCTATTAATTAAAAGGCTGCTTGGTCGCCTGAGTCGGAGCTTTGTTATGGATGCTAGCGTCACGCCTGTTACACAGCCGTTATCCAGTGCGCAAACCGAAGTTTGGCTCGCGCAGCAGCT
>NZ_JAHLKN010000060.1:0-458 GCF_021498065.1 Mycetohabitans sp. B3
ACCCAGCCGAGTACCGGTGTGGTTCATGCGGCAGGCCGGCCGCTCACTGCCGGAATACCGGGCGCTGCGCCGCCAGCACAGCATGCTGGCCGCCTGCTTCGAACCCGAGGTGGCCTGCGAGGTCACCATGCAACCGATCCGCCGCTACCACGTCGATGCCGCGATCCTGTTCTCCGACATCGTGGTACCGCTGCGCGCGGCCGGTGTGGACTTGGACATCGTGGCCGATGTCGGACCCGTCATCGCTGCGCCGGTGCGTACGGTTGCCGATGTCGACGCCATCAAACCCATTGACTCCCAGTCGATTGCGCCGGTGCTCGACGCGGTTGAGCTGTTGGTCGCCGAGCTGGGTGACACTCCGCTGATCGGATTCGCCGGAGCGCCCTTCACGTTGGCCTCCTACCTGGTCGAGGGCGGACCCAGCCGCCACCATGCCCGGACCAAGGCGATGATGTTGG
>NZ_JAHLKN010000061.1:0-391 GCF_021498065.1 Mycetohabitans sp. B3
GAATTCTCGGTCAGTACGATCCGTTCGCCGCCGCGGACGGGGCCGGCATGGGCGGTCTGCTGCTGGTGTATCCCAACGTCATCGCCGTTGAGCGACAACTGCGGGTCGACCCATCCGATTTCCGGCTGTGGGTCTGCCTGCACGAGGTCGCCCACCGTGTCCAGTTCACCGCCAACCCGTGGTTGGCCGGCTACATGCAGCAGGCGCTCGGTCTGCTCACCACCGAACCCGCCGACGACATCGGACAAGTGGTGAGCCGGCTGGCGAACTTCGTGCGTAACCGCGACGATCCTGGCGACGATTCGGGCAATGTGACGGGGATTCTCGGTGTGGTGCGTGCCGTGCAGTCCGAGCCGCAGCGTCAGGCGCTGGATCAGCTGCTGGCGCTGGG
>NZ_JAHLKN010000062.1:0-448 GCF_021498065.1 Mycetohabitans sp. B3
GTGACGATGGCGTTGCGTGACACGTTGACCGGGATCCAGCGGGGTACTTTTGCCGACACCCACGGCTGGATGTCGCGGCTAAGTTAGAACTGTTGCGAGGTTGCCGGGCTCGGGCCGGTGCGCGCTGGCGTGGCAGCCCGGCCGGATCGGGGATGGCGCGGGCCGGCGATGTGCCCGGCGCAGGCTTGGGTACCGGCCGCGGCGGTCTGCCGCCGTGTGGCGGGTCAGTGCCAGGCCCAGCCCCGGAGCGGTGCCGGTGACCAAGCGGTGTGCACCCCGCCTGGCCCGACTCAGCCGGCGCATCGGGGCCTTGTCGACGAGCTGACTCTGCGCTTCGATCGTTTGGCTTAGTCCCGGGGCGCGCAGGCTGGCGACGGCGGCGATGATGGCCAAGGTCAGCGAGACGAGGACTGGGCCGATGGTTGCGTGCCGCTGCGCGAGTTCACCC
>NZ_JAHLKN010000063.1:0-1176 GCF_021498065.1 Mycetohabitans sp. B3
TTACTCGATGATTTTGGCGACGACACCGGCGCCGACGGTACGGCCGCCTTCGCGGATCGCAAAGCGCAGGCCTTCTTCCATCGCGATCGGCGCGATCAACTTGACCGTGATCGACACGTTGTCACCCGGCATCACCATTTCCTTGTCCTTGGGCAACTCGATCGAGCCGGTCACGTCCGTCGTGCGGAAGTAGAACTGCGGCCGGTAGTTGTTGAAGAACGGCGTGTGGCGCCCGCCTTCATCCTTGCTCAGCACGTACACTTCCGCCGTGAAGTGCGTGTGCGGCGTGATCGTGCCCGGCTTGGCCAGCACTTGACCACGCTCCACATCCTCGCGCTTAGTGCCTCGCAGCAGGATACCCACGTTGTCCCCGGCCTGGCCCTGGTCCAACAGCTTGCGGAACATCTCCACGCCCGTGCACGTCGTCTTCGTCGTGTCACGGATGCCCACAATCTCGATTTCCTCGCCGACCTTGATCACCCCGCGCTCCACGCGCCCGGTGACCACCGTGCCACGACCCGAGATTGAGAACACGTCTTCCACCGGCATCAGGAACGTGCCATCCACCGCACGCTCGGGCGTCGGAATGTACGTGTCCAGCGCATCGGCCAGACTCAGGATCGCCGCCTCGCCCAACTCGCCCTTATCCCCTTCCAGCGCCAGCTTCGCCGAGCCCTTGATGATCGGCGTGTCGTCGCCCGGGAACTCGTACTTGGACAGCAGCTCGCGCACTTCCATTTCCACCAGCTCGAGCAGCTCTGCGTCGTCCACCATGTCGCACTTATTCAGAAACACGATGATGTACGGCACGCCCACCTGACGCGCCAGCAGAATGTGCTCACGCGTTTGCGGCATCGGGCCGTCTGCGGCCGACACCACCAAGATTGCGCCGTCCATCTGCGCCGCACCCGTGATCATGTTCTTCACGTAGTCCGCGTGACCCGGGCAGTCCACGTGCGCATAGTGACGCTGCTCTGTCTCGTACTCGATGTGCGCCGTGTTGATCGTGATGCCACGGGCCTTCTCTTCCGGCGCCGCGTCAATCTCGTCGTACTTCTTCGCTTCGCCGCCAAACTTCGACGACAGCACCGTCGCGATCGCCGCCGTCAGCGTGGTCTTGCCATGGTCAACGTGACCGATCGTGCCCACGTTCACGTGCGGCTTGGTCCGTTCAAA
>NZ_JAHLKN010000064.1:0-382 GCF_021498065.1 Mycetohabitans sp. B3
AGCACATTGGCATGCTGGAAGGCAACTTAGCCGCGCTGCAGCGCGCGAACGCCGACGCTGAAAAAGCGCGGCGCGTACGGCAGCGCATACCCACCCAGTCCGCATCAGGCCGGACCTCGGGCTCGATTAGGCGGCCACGCCCGCTCACGCGTGCGCTTAAAAAGACTTCGTGACACAGTTACCGACATTCGCTTTTTATACAAAGGCTCATGTGGCCGCAGGCCGGTTAGCAAGCATAGATTAGCCCATAGCCGATCTCGGGCAAGCCTAGAATCATCATCGCTCCGGAGAGCATTGGGCGGCAGAAGGCCAAGATAACGGGATGCCATCGCCTGAACGCCATGTCACGGATCGGCGTAATCTAGCCGGGGATGATCGGCAT
>NZ_JAHLKN010000065.1:0-434 GCF_021498065.1 Mycetohabitans sp. B3
GGCTCGGGGTGGAGGTGGTGCTGGTCGAACCACAGCCAACGCCGCTGGCGGCGGTGCTCGGCGAGCAGATCGGCGAGCTGGTGGCGCGGCTGCATCGTAGTGAGGGCGTCGATGTTCGCACCGGGGTTGGGGTGGCTGAGGTCCGCGGCGACGGCCATGTCGACACCGTGGTGCTGGCCGACGGCACGCAACTCGACGCTGATCTGGTGGTTGTCGGCATCGGTTCGCACCCGGCGACCGGGTGGCTCGACGGTAGCGGCATCGCGGTCGATAACGGCGTGGTTTGTGACGCCGCCGGACGTACCAGCGCGCCCAACGTGTGGGCGTTCGGTGATGTTGCATCCTGGCGGGATCAAATGGGACACCAAGTCCGCGTGGAACATTGGAGCAATGTAGCCGAGCAGGCACGGGTAGTGGTGCCGGCGATGTTGGGG
>NZ_JAHLKN010000066.1:0-696 GCF_021498065.1 Mycetohabitans sp. B3
ACGGATCCCAGACCTGAAGATTTATCTGCTCGATGCGCACGGCCAGCCAGTGCCGCTAGGTGCGGTCGGTGAACTGTACATCGGTGGCGCAGGCGTCGCGCGTGGCTACCTGAACCGCCCGGCGTTAACCGCTGAGCGCTTTGTGCCGGATCCGTTCTCAGAGGACGCGGGTGCGCGGCTGTATAAGACCGGGGATGTGGCGCGTTATCGACCGGACGGCAATCTGGAGTTCTTGGGCCGTAACGATGAGCAAGTGAAGATCCGCGGCTTTCGGATTGAACCGGGTGAGATCGAAGCGTGCTTAACGGCGCACCCGCAGGTGCGTGATGCGGTGGTGCTGGCGTTGGGCGAAGGTCAGGATAAACGGCTGGTCGCGTATGTGGTGGCCGATCCCTATGACGCGTTAGCGAGCACGCTGCGCGCGCAGGTGGCGGCGAGGCTGCCTGAGTATATGGTGCCCAGCGCGTTTGTGCGACTCGATGCGTGGCCCTTGACGTCCAACGGCAAGCTTGATCGGCGTGTGCTGCCCGCACCGGATGACGACTCGCTGGCGCATCAAGCGTATGAAGCGCCGCAAGGCGAGCTCGAGACGACGCTGGCGTCGATCTGGGCCGAGCTATTGGGTGTCGAATGTGTGGGCCGGCACGACAGCTTCTTTGCGCTCGGGGGCCACTCGCTGCTGGCGGTGCGGTTGAT
>NZ_JAHLKN010000067.1:0-646 GCF_021498065.1 Mycetohabitans sp. B3
TGTCAATGCCGCGGCGCTGATGGATCTCATCGCCGCACATAGGATTCCGGTCATTTCAACACTGGCTCCGGATGCCGAAGGCGTGGTGCACAACATCAACGCGGACACCGCCGCCGCCGCCGTCGCGGAAGCCCTTGGAGCCGAGAAACTTCTGATGCTTACCGATGTGGAAGGCCTCTACACCAGCTGGCCCGACCGGGATTCATTGGTCAGAGGAATCGACACGGCGGCTTTGGAACAGTTATTGCCCAGGCTGGAGGCGGGCATGATCCCCAAGGTCGAAGGATGTCTGCGGGCGGTCACCGGTGGGGTGCCCAGCGCGCACGTCATCGACGGGCGTGTTGAACATTGCGTGCTGGTCGAGCTGTTCACCAATGCGGGGACCGGCACCAAGGTGGTGTCCGCATGACGCATACCGAAGACACGCGGGCCCGATGGGAAGCCGTGATGATGAACAACTACGGCACCCCGCCCGTGGCATTGGCCAGTGGCGAAGGCGCGGTAGTTACCGACGTCGACGGTAAGAACTACGTCGACCTGCTGGGCGGCATCGCGGTCAACATACTCGGCCATCGCCACCCCGCCGTCATTGAGGCGGTGACTCAGCAGATGTCGACGTTGGGCCACACCTCCAACTTGTATGCCA
>NZ_JAHLKN010000068.1:0-465 GCF_021498065.1 Mycetohabitans sp. B3
TCGTCGAGCTGCTCGATACCGAGCTGATCCGGGGCCGCACCGCGGGCCCGCCGGCTTGACCGGTGTTAGGCGGTCGCCTCCTGATCGCCGATCAGCAGCCGTACCGCCAAATCCAGCCGCTTGCTGACGTCGGTGGCCGAGGCGCGCCGGGTCAGCCACGCGAGCAGGTTCGAGAGCCACACGTCGGAAATCACCCGGGCGATGTGGTACTGGTCCTCGGTGGGCTCACCGTCGGCCATCGCCCGGGCAAACATGCTGTCGATGAGCTTTTCCACCTGGTCGACCTCGGTGGCCGCAGATGCGTCGGCGAACACGTAGGCGCGTGTCATCGCCTCGGTGAGCAGCGGATTGCGCTGCATCGCCCGGTTGAGTTTTCCGACCATGAAGTTGAGCCGCTGAAACGGCGTGCCGCCGGTCATCGCCGACCGGTCCGTCTTGGCGTCGATGCGGCTGAACTCGCGGCCC
>NZ_JAHLKN010000069.1:0-651 GCF_021498065.1 Mycetohabitans sp. B3
GTGCCGGGCTTGAGCGGTTCGCCGCGCAAACGCCCGGGCAAACTGCATGCGGACAAGGGCTACGACTTTGTCCGCTGCCGACGCTATCTGAAGCAACGCGCAATCACTGCACGCATCGCCCGTCGAGGCGTAGAAAAGCGCGAGCGGCTCGGACGGCATCGCTGGGTAGTTGAGCGCACGCACGCCTGGTTTGCCGGTTTTGGTAAGCTGCGCATCCGCTTTGAGCGGCGTCTGGACATTCATATCGCCTTGCTCCGCTTGGCCGCTGCCGTTATCTGTTCACGTTTCGTGGACGACTTGTGTTAGCGACTCTTAGCACGTTACCGGCCTGATGGGAATTTGGAGTTTTTGGGACGCAATGATCACCAGGTCAAGATTCGAGGTCTTCGAATCGAGTTGGGCGAAATTAAAACATGCCTGGTTAGGCATCCGCAGGTGCAAGAAGCTGTAGTGCTCGCATTGGGTGAGGGGATTGATAAGCGGCTCGTTGCTTACGTGGTGGCCGAGCCGGATCAACAGCTTGCCCATGCGTTGCGCGCGTATCTTACGGCTAGATTGCCTGACTGCGTATTTCAGGCCATCGTAGACGGTCATTTCAGACGAAGGTAGACGGTGTTTCAGGGCAACGTGGACGCCGTTTCAAAGCATCGT
>NZ_JAHLKN010000070.1:0-659 GCF_021498065.1 Mycetohabitans sp. B3
ACCTCTACCAGGACTCTGTGTTGGTGACGGCGGCACGCACCGAGCGAGGCGAGGAGCTGATCGTGGCTCTGCCGTTGGCCACCCCAGGCGTTGCCGTCGGGGATCACTTCGAGCTGTTGGCGATGGCCAGCACAGCGTCGTCGCAGCTGGAACTTCAGGATGTGTACGTCGCGTCGGAACAAGTTCTGTCCACCGACTGCGGGGGATTCCTCGACGCGGTCCGCCCGACATTCTTGGTGCTGCAGTCGGGCATGTGCATCGGCCTGGCCAGAACCGCATTGGCGCAGAGCAGGATCGCTCTGGCCGGGGTGAACTCGGTCTATGCTCCCGATTTCGACCTCATCGCGGAACGGCTTGCCCTGGCCGAGTCCACGTTGTCCGGTGCGGCCGCGTCGGTCGGCACACAGCGGCCTGCGGGCCGGCGCGAGTTGCTCTCGCTGCGACTCAGTTCCGCGAAGATCGCCTGTGCTAGTGCTGACCGGGAGATACGAGTGGCCGGAGGCAAAGGCTATGCGAGTAGGACGCCGACGAACCGCCGCTACCGTGAGGCTGCCTTCCTTCCGGTGCAGTCGCCATCTGAGGCCCAGCTGCGCTGGGAACTGGATAGATGCCGTTGAGTGACCGTGTGGGTCAACGATGACCCCGACCGCGGTACCCCC
>NZ_JAHLKN010000071.1:0-370 GCF_021498065.1 Mycetohabitans sp. B3
GCGCATGGTGGGGGAGGGCGATCGGCCTCTGGAATTCGAGTCAGTAGCCAAGGGCGACAGCATGTTTCGTGATCTGGTGTTGGTGCGGATCGTTGCGGCCGTCAGAATGTCGGGATTGAGCCGGTTCGGTGAGAAGTGGCGTGCGGCGGCTTCGTAGCTTTCGTCGACCGGTGTGGCCGCAGGCAAATGATCACGATCATTGAACTCTGGCTGGTAGCTCGGGAAAGGGTGGACCAACAAGCGCCAGCGCTGCTGATGCGACAAGGATGGGCAACGGCCAACGAACGACCGTAGGTGTGTCTTGTCAGGCTACGCGGGTCCGTTCAAGCCCATATTGCCGAAAAGCTGACCACCCGTGCCGCCGTCGCCG
>NZ_JAHLKN010000072.1:0-678 GCF_021498065.1 Mycetohabitans sp. B3
ACCCGACACCGGCGGCGGTCGGGCTCAATGAACCCATGATCGCCTCACTGGCCGGGGCCATGGTGAGGCCCAGTCCGCTGCCGAGCGCGGCCATCACCGCCGCGATCAGCCAATACGGCGTGCCGGCGTCGAAGCCACCCGCGCAGGCCACGGAAACCGCCACCATCACAAGGCCACTGGTGACCACTGCGGTGGTACCCACCCGTTCGACAATGCGCGGAGCGATGACACTGAGGCCCGCATAGGAGAACGCAAGCGGCACCAGCCGCACTCCCGTATCGAACGCGCGGTAGGCAGCCACAAATTGGAGGTACTGCGTGGCAACGAAGATGAAGCCGCACATCACCAGATAGGCGGTTGTGACAGCCGCGGTCCCTCCGGAGAACCGGCGGTTCGCGAAGATCGACAGGTCAAGAATTGGGTGCCACGTTCTTCGCTCCAACCAGAGGAACACCGCGAGCAAGACGACCGCGAGCGCAAATCCCGCAGCGGTTCTCGCACTGGCCCAGCCGATGTTGGGCGTCTCGATGAGCGTGTAGGTCAAGACGGTGACGCCGACGGTCGATACGAGCAGACCCGGCAGGTCAAGTGGTGGGCGATCGGGGTTGCGCGAAGTTGGTACAAACATATTTACGCTGACTATGGCGACGACCGCGATCGGTACATTTACCCAAAAGA
>NZ_JAHLKN010000073.1:0-600 GCF_021498065.1 Mycetohabitans sp. B3
GGCCAGGACGACGTGGTCATCGGCACACCCAGTGCCAATCGCGGGCATGCCGCCATCGAGCCGTTGATCGGCTTCTTTGTCAATACGTTGGCGTTGCGTGTCGACTTATCCGATGAGCCCAATACGAGCGAACTGCTTAAGCGCGTGCGGCGCACGACGTTGGACGCACAAGCGCACCAGGACCTGCCATTCGAGCAAGTGGTCGAGATCGTGCAACCGCCGCGTCGGCTCGATCATACGCCGCTGTTTCAGGTGATGTTCGCGTGGCAGAGTAACGAGCGTGCCGCGTGGGATCTGCCGGGGTTGGAAGTCACGCCAGCGGACTTAGCTTACGAGGCGGCTAAGTTCGATCTGGACCTGCATTTGCATGAAGTAGGTGAAGAGATCGTCGGTGCGCTGGGCTATGCGACGGCGCTGTTTGAGCGATTCACGATTGAGCGGCACGTCGGGTATTTGCAGACGATGTTGCGCGCCATGGTGGCTCGCCCCCAGCAGCCGGTGGCCACGCTTGAGTTGCTGTCACCGGCCGAGCGCCAGTTGCTGCTGCAGACATGGAACGCGACGCAGCAGGCGTATCCAAAACATCGGTGCGTGCACCAG
>NZ_JAHLKN010000074.1:0-726 GCF_021498065.1 Mycetohabitans sp. B3
GCTCGGGCGAACCGGTGGTGGTGGCTCGGCCGGGTGAGCCGCACAACGACGCTCGGGACCACATCGCGTCAGCCACCCGCGCCGGCAGCGGCAAGGACCGAGTGTGCCGGGCATTGGCGAAACGCGCCAGCACGCTTGCGAAGTCCCAACCGTCGCGAGCCAATCGCGACTCGAACTGCGCCCAGTCACCGCTTGCGCTGGAACGACACCACGCGGCAAGTCGGCGCGCGGCGGCATCGGTGTCGGCCTTCCGGCCGGGCAGCGCCTCGAAACGGGTAGACAACAGTTCATCGATCGTCGCGGCATGGACAACCAGCCACTCGCGCAGCGCATGGCGATCATGTCGCGCGGCTACCGAGCCGTCGACCCACTCATCCCCGACACCGTCACCCATCGCCCATCTGTCCAACCATCGGACCCGCGCCCGGCATTCGCAGTACCCAAGCTACGACTTCGCTGCCCGTGGTAATGCCGAATCGCGCAACCTGTTGCGGGCAAGCCGCTTTCGCGCGGTGGCCAAGCCTTGCGATGCGGCGATGAAGCTATCTGAGCGTCCTTGCGAACCGAAAGGCGTCCTGCGGCTCGGCGCCGAGGTTGGGGAACACGCAGTAGCGCTCCAGCCGGTCCTGCATGGACAAGCCGTTGCGCTCCAGCGCTCGTGCGGCTCCGATGTTGTCAACGTGGCATGCGGCCCACACGCGATGCACGCTCGGATCCCGCTGTGCC
>NZ_JAHLKN010000075.1:0-575 GCF_021498065.1 Mycetohabitans sp. B3
GCAAGACGATCGTGGCGGTGCTGGCGATGCTGCAGATGGTCGATGCGGGCTACCAGTGTGCGCTGCTGGCTCCTACGGAAGTGCTTGCCGCACAGCATCTTTTGTCTATCAACGATGTTCTGGGTCCGCTGGCGATGGGGGGCCAGCTGGGCGGCGCCGACAACGCCACCCGGGTGGCGCTGCTGACCGGCTCGATGACAGCGGGGCAAAAAAAGCAGGTTCGGGCCGAAATCGCCAGCGGTCAGGTCGGCATCGTCATCGGTACCCATGCGCTGCTGCAGGACGCGGTGGAATTCCACAATCTCGGCATGGTGGTGGTCGATGAACAACACCGCTTCGGCGTCGAGCAGCGAGACCAACTGCGGGCCAAGGCTCCCGCCGGCATCACACCGCATCTGCTGGTGATGACGGCCACGCCGATACCGCGCACCGTAGCGCTCACCGTCTACGGCGACCTGGAGACCTCCACCCTGCGTGAGCTTCCGCGCGGGCGTCAGCCGATCACCACCAACGTCATCTTTGTGAAAGACAAACCCGCCTGGTTCGATCGGGCCTGGCAGCGCATCGTCGAAGAG
>NZ_JAHLKN010000076.1:0-558 GCF_021498065.1 Mycetohabitans sp. B3
TCGTGGATGCACTGCAGCTGCCCGCAATTCCGCACGGAAACTGGGGCGCCATCGTGATCGGCATCATCACCGTCACGCTCATCACCAGCGTCCAGAGCCTGTTGACAGCGGTGGCAACCGACAGAATGCACAGCGGCCCAACCACCGAACTCAACCGTGAATTGATCGGCCAGGGCGCATCCAACGTCGTGTCGGGGGCAATCGGCGGCCTCCCCATCGCCGGTGTCATCGTCCGCAGCGCGGCAAACATCAAGGCGGGTGCCAAAACTCGGGCGTCGACAATCCTGCACGGTTTCTGGGTCCTGCTGTTCGCACTCCCCTTTGCGGGTTTGATCGAACAAATCCCCAGCGCTGCGCTCGCGGGACTGCTGATCGTCATCGGTATTCAGCTACTGCAGCCCGCACACATCGAAACCGCGGTCAAGACCGGCGACTTCGCCATCTACCTGGTGACGATTGTCGCGGTGGTCTTCCTGAATCTGTTGCACGGCGTGATGATCGGGCTGGCCCTGGCCATCGCGATGACGGGGTGGCGAGTGCTGCGGGCCAAGGTCGAAG
>NZ_JAHLKN010000077.1:0-728 GCF_021498065.1 Mycetohabitans sp. B3
CACGGGTAGCGCTCGGTAACCAATCGCGTGCGGGTTCGCCCGCCCGGATCAGAGCAGCTGCTCGACCCTGATTGGCAAGTCGGTGACCCGTTTTCCGGTGGCATTGAATACCGCGTTGGCGATCGCCGCGGGCACCGCAATGATCACCAACTCGCCGAGTCCCTTCACCCCGATCGGGTCGGCGATGGTGTCCTGTGCGGGCAGAAAACTTGCGTCCAGCACGGGAACGTCGGCGTTGATCGGGACCAGGTAATCCGAGATGTTCGCGTTGACGACGCGACCGTCTCGGTAATCCAACTCGGTCCCTTCCAACAGAGCCATCCCTATTCCGCCGATCATGCCTCCGATTGCCTGGCTGTGCGCGAGTTTGGGATTGATCACCCGGCCCGCGTCGTAGCAGGCATAGATGCGGCGGATCCGCACCGTGGGCAGCAATGCGTCGATGGCGACTTCGGCGAATACGGCTCCGTAGGCGTAGGTGGAGTATCGCTTGCCGGCATCATCGGGTGTCCAGGTGTGTTCGGATTCCAGGGCTGGCCAGCCACGCCTGCGCAGCAGATCCTGATACGACTCGCCCCGCGCCGGGCCGTCCGTGGCGACCGTGGAAAACATGTGGCCGTTGGTTACCATCACGTCTTCCGGGCGCAGGCCCGCCAGCGGCGATTGCGGGTCAGTCACCGCCGCACGAATGAACTTGTCGTGCAGCATATTTGCGACAGTGAACACAG
>NZ_JAHLKN010000078.1:0-462 GCF_021498065.1 Mycetohabitans sp. B3
CCGGCGCTGCATACGTGCCCATCGACCCGAGCTGGCCAGCCGCACGCGTCGAGCTCGTCTTGAGCGATTGTGGTCCGTCGATGATCGTCACCGAGTCAGCCCTGCGGCACGTGGTGTCTGCACATGGCGCGCCAACGATCGAGGTCGATGTCATCAGTGCAACCCCCGCCCCAACACGGCACGTCGAGGTGTCCGCCGACGACACCGCCTACGTGATCTACACCTCGGGTTCGACCGGTCGGCCCAAGGGCGTTGCGGTGACCCATCACAACGTCGTGCGGCTATTCAGCGCGACCGACGAACTCTTCGAGTTCAACAGCGACGACCGGTGGACGATGTTCCACTCGTTGGCGTTCGACTTCTCCGTGTGGGAGCTCTGGGGGGCGCTGCTGCATGGTGCGTGTGTGGTGGTCGTGCCCTACCTGCTGACCCGCAATCCCGCGGAATTCCGCGAGCTGCTGT
>NZ_JAHLKN010000079.1:0-488 GCF_021498065.1 Mycetohabitans sp. B3
GCCGGATCCGTTCTCCGATGAAGCGGGTGCACGGCTATATAAGACCGGGGATGTGGCACGTTATTTACCGGACGGCAATCTGGAGTTTTTGGGGCGCAACGATGAGCAAGTGAAGATCCGCGGCTTTCGGATTGAACCGGGTGAGGTCGAAGCGTGCTTAACGGCGCATCCGCAAGTGCGTGATGCGATGGTGCTGGCAACCGGTGAGGGCTCGGCTAAGCGGCTGGTGGCGTATGTGCAGGCCGAAGCGGACGAGCAGCTCGCGAGCACACTGCGCGCACAGGTGGCGGCGAGCCTGCCTGAGTATATGGTGCCCAGTGCATTTGTGCGGCTGGACGCGTTTCCGCTGACGTCCAACGGCAAGCTGGATCGGCGTGCGCTGCCCGCACCGGATGACGAGGCGCTGGCGCATCAAGCGTATGAAGCGCCGCAAGGCGAGCTGGAGACGACACTCGCGACGATTTGGACCGAGCTATTGGGTGTTAAGC
>NZ_JAHLKN010000080.1:0-977 GCF_021498065.1 Mycetohabitans sp. B3
GCCTGTACACGCAGCCGATCGTTCAACGCCGGCGGCAACATCCGGTGTGCCTCGCTCACGTCACGACCGTCATGCTGTACCTGCGCGAGCCCAAACGGCAAGGTCGGCTCCTCAATGTCCGCAAGCTGCCCAGTGAAGAAGCGCTCGTGCTCAGCTTGACTCACGCCTAGCCTGGCTTGCGCGACCAGATGGCGAAACGGCTGCGCCGGCGGCAGCATGTCGCCTCGTCCGTCGATGAATGCGCGCACCTGCGCGTGCATCACCTCCAGCGTTGAGTGATCGATAATTAGATGGTGCAGCCGCTGCATGAGCAGCCAGCGGCCCTCATTGTCTTGTGCGATCGCACAGTGCAGCAGCGGCGCTTGCGTCAGATCCAGCCGCGTGTGGCGCGGATCAAAGCGCCGCGCCAATTGCTCGGCAACCGGCCCGTCCGCAGCGTCCAACGTCAGCTCGGTGACCGGCAACCGTGCGTGGCGCCACACCACTTGCGCGGGCATCGACAAGCCTTCCCACACGAACGCGGTGCGCAAAATATCGTGGCGATCGATCACCTGCTGCAGCGCGTGCAGATACTGGTCAAGCCGCTCACGACTGTCGAAAGCCAGCTGCGCCATCAGCAGATACGGATCGCCGTCGCGCGCGAGTAGATGGTGAAACAGCAGGCCATCTTGCAGCGGCGACAGGGCATAGATGTCCTGGATATTGGCTACGCCACCGGGCACCTGC
Source organism: Mycetohabitans sp. B3 (assembly GCF_021498065.1). Classification (NCBI taxonomy): domain Bacteria; kingdom Pseudomonadati; phylum Pseudomonadota; class Betaproteobacteria; order Burkholderiales; family Burkholderiaceae; genus Mycetohabitans; species Mycetohabitans sp. B3. Next base: position 727 of record NZ_JAHLKN010000080.1, read on the forward strand.
TTGACAATCTTGTCAATGTCCGCTTGCGTCAGCTCAATGAGCGACAGCATCGATGGCGTAATTTCAGTCGTGTCGGGCGTGATCACGTTGGGCGGCACCACCACGTCACAATGCTGACCCAACGACTGGGCCAGCGCGCTAAGCACCGGCGTGTCGAATAGCGCGCGCACGGATAACCCGACTCCCCGACGCCGCAGACGCTCGATCAACCGCACCGCCAGCAGCGAGTGGCCCCCGAGCGCAAAGAAGCT
>NZ_JAHLKN010000081.1:0-728 GCF_021498065.1 Mycetohabitans sp. B3
CAGGCGGTAAAGTCGCGTGTGTAATCGCATGGCTTGTCAAATAGTCCCGCAGAGCATGCCGATCCTGCCGGGCCGCCTCGGGTGGCAGATACAACGCTGCACCACTGCCAAGTGCCATCAAGATTTCGGATGCACTCGCATCAAAGCTGAACGACGCAAACTGCAAAATACGGCTGGCTGGTTGCACTCCAAAACAGACAATTTGCGCCAGAGCAAGGTTCACCACGCCCCGATGCTCGACCATCACGCCCTTCGGGGTACCGGTGGAGCCCGACGTATAGATCACATATGCCAAATGCCGGGCGGTGAGCGCGGCTACCGACGGATTCGTGTTCGGCCATGCCCGTAGGGTGGCCGGATCGAGCACCGTACATTCTGCCAGCGCCGCGTCGCCCAACGCAGCGCGCCCGGCCGCATCGGCGAGCACCATGTTCGGGGCCGCATCGGCAAGGAGGTGCACCAAGCGCTCACTCGGATACGCCGGATCGAGCGGCACATACGCGCCCCCCGCTTTTAAAATCGCCAGTAGCCCCACCACCAGCGCGGGACTACGCTCGACACAGATCGCCACTCGGGTATCGGGCTTGACACCTAACTCGATCAGCTGGTGTGCCAAGCAATTGGCTCGGGCGTTCAGCTGCGCATAACTGAACGTTTGGTCTTCATAGACCAGCGCTGGCGCCTCGGGCATGCACTCGACCTGCGCTTCAAACAACTGGTGGATGCAT
>NZ_JAHLKN010000082.1:0-570 GCF_021498065.1 Mycetohabitans sp. B3
TGCCGATGTGCTCGCCCGGCTGGGACCTGACCCCTTGCGTAAGGATGCCGACCCGTCGTGGGCGTGGGCTCGGATCGCCAAGTCGCGCAGGCCGATCGGTGCACTTCTGATGGACCAGAAGGTGATGGCGGGGGTCGGCAACGTCTATCGCAGCGAGTTGTTGTTTCGGCACCGCATCGACCCGTACCGCAGCGGTCAGCGGATCACCGAAGCGGAGTTCAGCGCGGCCTGGACCGATCTGGTGGCACTGATGAAAGTCGGTTCGCGCGGCGGCAAGATCGTTGTGGTTCGTCCCGAACATGACCACGGGGCACCGTCGTACGCGGCGGGACGGCCTCGCACCTACGTGTACCGGCGCGCGGGAGATCCATGCCGGGTGTGTGGGGCCACGGTCGGTACGGCCGTACTCGAGGGCCGCAACGTCTTTTGGCGCCCCTCCTGTCAGGCGTGATCTTGATCACTATCTAGGTGCGCAACGTGACGTCACCTGACTTGCGTTCTGGCACTTCGGTTGTCGGCCCCAGGTTGGGCACGATTCTTCAGATTGGCTACAGGTTGGCCGGGTAAGTC
>NZ_JAHLKN010000083.1:0-1177 GCF_021498065.1 Mycetohabitans sp. B3
GCGCCGCACGCGCGCGAGCAGCTCTGCGATATCAGGTTCGCCCGACAAATCCACGCGCAACGCCAGCGTATTAACAAAAAAACCAATCAACGGCTCGATCTGGCGATGGTGACGATTAGCACTCGGTGTGCCGATGACCACGTCGTGCTGGCCTGACAGGCGCGCGAGTACCGCACTCCATGCGGCAAGCACCGTCATAAATAGCGTCGTGCCATACTCCGCGCTTAAGCGCTTGAGCGCGCGCGTCGTGGCCGCATCAATGTGCACTGGCACCTGCGCGCCGGCAAACGACTGTTGTGCCGGGCGCGGCCGGTCGGTCGGCAGTGCCAGCAGCACAGGTGCGTCGGCCAGCGTCGCGCGCCAATAGTCGCTTTGCGCCTGCAGCCGCTCGCCCGTGAGCCACTGTCGCTGCCACGCTGCATAATCCGGATACTGCACTGCCAATGGCGGCAACGGATCCGGTTGGCTTCTACAGGCGGCCATGTATAGCGCATTCAATTCCCGCACCAGCACCCCGATCGACCAGCCGTCCGATACGATATGGTGTTGCGTCAGTACTAGCACGTACTCGTCGTCGGCCAACCGAATGCCACACGCACGCAGCAGCGGCCCGTGTGCCAGATCGAACGGCGCGTGCGCAGCTTCATGACTCAAGCGTGCCAGTTGCGCCTGCGCGTACGGCACCCCGCGCAGATCATGCCAGCGCAGCGGCACGCCCCTATCCGCCGGCAGCAATTGCATCTGCGGCTGACCCTCGACGCTCACAAACGTCGAGCGCAGCGCTTCATGACGCGCCAACAGCGCATCCAATGCCTGTTGCCAGGCCGCTCGATCAAGCGGCCCGCGCACATGCAGCGCCAGCGGAATATGATACGTGTCGCTCCCCCCATCGAGCTGTGCGAGGAACCACAGCCGCTGCTGGGCGAACGACAGCGGCAAATTGCCCTCCCGCGGCACCGGCGTGATCTCGGGCAACGCATCGGTGCCTTGTTGCAAATGGACTTCGAGCGCCGCGGCAAACGCCGCCAACGTGGGCGTCGCGAACAAGGCGGCCAGTGGCACATCGGCACCCAGCGCACTGACCCGATTCATCAACCGCACCGCCAGCAGCGAGTGGCCCCCGAGCGCAAAGAAGCTGTCGTGCCGGCCCACACATTCGACACCCAATAGCTCGGCC
>NZ_JAHLKN010000084.1:0-580 GCF_021498065.1 Mycetohabitans sp. B3
CTCTGCGACATTCTCGCGCGCTACGACGTGACCTTCTCGCTTGGTGACGGGCTGCGGCCGGGCTCCATCGCCGACGCCAACGACGCCGCGCAGTTCGCCGAGTTGCGCACCCTGGGCGAGCTGACCAAGATCGCTAAAGCCCATGGGGTGCAGGTGATGATCGAGGGCCCCGGGCACGTTCCGATGCACAAGATCGTCGAGAACGTGCGGCTGGAAGAAGAGCTGTGCGAGGAGGCTCCCTTCTATACGCTGGGCCCGCTGGCCACCGATATCGCCCCGGCATACGACCACATCACGTCGGCGATCGGCGCAGCGATCATCGCGCAGGCCGGCACCGCGATGCTCTGCTACGTCACTCCCAAGGAACACCTCGGACTGCCCGACCGCAAAGACGTCAAGGACGGGGTCATCGCCTACAAGATCGCCGCGCACGCCGGCGACCTGGCCAAGGGCCACCCGCATGCGCAGGAGCGCGACAACGCCTTGTCACAGGCGCGTTTCGAGTTCCGGTGGAACGATCAGTTCGCGCTGTCGCTGGATCCCGACACGGCGCGCGAGTACCACGACGAGACACTGCCGG
>NZ_JAHLKN010000085.1:0-632 GCF_021498065.1 Mycetohabitans sp. B3
CGGGCTTGTCCGTGTTGTACCCGTCGGCGTTCCGGGTGATGGTGAATCGGCCATCGCTGAAGTGCAGGCCCGCGTCGCCGCCGTCGCCCTGGGCGTACATCCCGGTGAAGCCCCCCAGATTGGTGATGCGAACCGACTTCGCGATCATCGGCCGCGCCCCCTGGTCGATCAGGATCCTGACCCCGGAGGCTTGGTCTCCGATCTGGATGGTCCGGTACCACTCGATCTGGGTGCACCGCACCACGCGTGGCTGCACGTCGGCGCCGTTGACGGTCATCGACGCCGTGCTGGCCAGCTGCGAGCCCGACGACGAGCCGCAGCCGGTCAGACCGGCTGACGCGAGCAGACACACGAACGCCAGCTTGATCGGATTGCGCACCCGGCCACCTCGATTCCGCGCGACGCGCCTTCTGGACCTGCAGCGATGATGCTATTCTCCGTTGAAGAGAATGCCTATACCGGCGGGCAGTTATCCGAGCACTGATTTTGCTCTTTGATGGCGCGTTCAGGAGCATTGACCACATGGTGGACTTGGAATTTGATGGGCTCGACACCGGACTAGCCGTACTGACCATCGATCGCCCCCACGCACGCAATGCCATCGGTTTGGAGACCATGGCACAGCTGCAGGA
>NZ_JAHLKN010000086.1:0-818 GCF_021498065.1 Mycetohabitans sp. B3
CCACGGCGCGCCGGGATAACCGCGGCCGTGTTGGTGCTGGTGCGCCCCGAGGTGGTGATCATTTGCCTGGCGGCTGGACTGGCGATCGGCACCGGTGGGCTCGGTGTCGCGATGAGATGGGTCTGCGGTGCGATTTTCGTCGCCATCTCGGCATCGACGGTGGCCGGTCCGATCCTGGCCTTCGTGGGTGCGGGTGACCGTCTGGAGGATTCGCTGGATCGGCTCAAGGAATGGATGGAAAAGAACCACGCGGGGATGCTCGCGGCCGTCTTGATCCTGATCGGTGTGATGGTGCTCTACAACGGAATTCACGCGCTGTAGGGGATCCGCCCTGGTCACGCGGGTGGGTGTGTGGCTTGCTCGGGGAGCCTCGAGAGCTCGCATTCGGACTCGGACTCGACGTTAGAGCGTCTTAGTATCAGCTGGTGGCGACTGCACCCGAGCGGTTCTCGGTTCAGGGGCCCGATGGCGTTCGCATCGTGGCAGATCGCTGCGGTGACCCGCGAGGACGTGCCGTGGTGTTCTTGCACGGCGGCGGACAGACTCGGCGCTCGTGGGCCGAGTGGCCGCCGTCGTGGCCGAGCGGGGTTGGCAATCGGTCACCGTGGACTTGCGTGGGCATGGTGAATCCGACTGGTCACCGCACGGGGACTATCGCGTTGTCAGCTTCTGCGCGGATATTCAAGAGGTGCTGCGGGGCCGCCTGCCCCCGCAACCGGTTCTGGTGGGCGCGTCGTAGGGCGGGTTCACGTCGATGCTGCTGGCCGGGGAACTTTCGCCGGGCATTGCCAGTGCCGTCGTTCTGGCGGACATCGTGC
>NZ_JAHLKN010000087.1:0-484 GCF_021498065.1 Mycetohabitans sp. B3
GAGCGCCTGGAATATCAGGGTAAGCACTACACGATCCCACTACCGGCGGGCCAGGGTACCGGGCTGGGCAAGCCACTCAAGATCATCAATCAGCCTGTGCAGAAGCGTATCCCGATCTTGTTAGCCGCGTTGGGGCCCAAGAACGTCGAGTTGGCGGCCGAAGCGGCCGAAGGCTGGCAGCCCATCTTCTACCTGCCGGAGAAGGCCCACGATGTCTGGGGCCAGGCGCTGGCGGCCGGCCGGGCCAAACGGGACCCGGCGTTGGGCGAACTCGACGTGTATGCCGGCCCGGTGCTGGCGATCGGTGACAACGTGGAATCCCTTCGCGAATTCGTGAAGCCGCATCTGGCGCTCTACATCGGGGGGATGGGTGCCAAGGGCAAGAACTTCTACCACATGCTGGCGACCAGATATGGCTACGGAGCCGAGGCGGACCGAATCCAGCAGCTGTACCTGGCCGGGGACAAGGACGGCGCCGCCAAGG
>NZ_JAHLKN010000088.1:0-452 GCF_021498065.1 Mycetohabitans sp. B3
GCGGCTCCCGGCGGAGGGCCCGGCGGTCAAGCGTGGCGTGATGGCGAGCGCCGCTGCCAAGAAGGCAGCAAAGAAGGCTCCCGCCAAGAAGGCCGCTACCAAGACCGCTGCCAAGAAGGCCGCGACCAAGGCTCCCGCCAAGAAGGCCGCGACCAAGGCTCCCGCCAAGAAGGCCGCGACCAAGGCTCGCGCCAAGAAGGCCGCGACCAAGGCTCCCGCCAAGAAGGCCGCGACCAAGGTCACCAAGGCTCCGGCCAAGAAGGTGACCAAGGCAACAGTGAAGAAGACCGCCGCCAAGGCGCCAGTCCGCAAGGGTGCGACCAAGGCACCCGCCAAGAAGGCTGCGGCAAAGAGGCCGGCCACCAAGGCTCCCGCCAAGAAGGCGACGAGCACCCGGCGCGGTCGCAAGTAAGTCAGCTCACACGCAAGTACCCTTCGGGTGGCAGCGATGC
>NZ_JAHLKN010000089.1:0-5590 GCF_021498065.1 Mycetohabitans sp. B3
TTCATAATTTCGTTTCTCTGCTGCTGATGCAGCGACGCGATGCGGGGGCCGAGGCCGGCTAGGTTGAGGCGAAGCGGTTGCGATGCTCTTTAACAAGTAACAGCCGATAAGTGTGGGTACTTGATGGTGCAGGCGTGCTGCGCCCGGGTGGTAAAAGCCGGGTGGGGCGATGCGAAAGAATCATTAAGTCTCATACGAAATGAAGGTAGGTTTTGAGAGAATCGAAACCTGTCAACGTTTTGAGTTGAGCGACAGGGTCCTTTGGGGCCCGAACAAGTAACAGGTTTGAACTGAAGAGTTTGATCCTGGCTCAGATTGAACGCTGGCGGCATGCCTTACACATGCAAGTCGGACGGCAGCGCGGGCTTCGGCCTGGCGGCGAGTGGCGAACGGGTGAGTAAGACATCGGAACGTGTCCTAGAGTGGGGGATAGCCCGGCGAAAGCCGGATTAATACCGCATACGCTCTGAGGAGGAAAGCGGGGGACCCGTAAGGGCCTCGCGCTCAAGGGGCGGCCGATGGCAGATTAGCTAGTTGGTAGGGTAAAGGCCTACCAAGGCGACGATCTGTAGCTGGTCTGAGAGGACGACCAGCCACACTGGGACTGAGACACGGCCCAGACTCCTACGGGAGGCAGCAGTGGGGAATTTTGGACAATGGGGGCAACCCTGATCCAGCAATGCCGCGTGTGTGAAGAAGGCCTTCGGGTTGTAAAGCACTTTTGTCCGGAAAGAAAACGGCCTGGCGAATAACTAGGTTGGATGACGGTACCGGAAGAATAAGCACCGGCTAACTACGTGCCAGCAGCCGCGGTAATACGTAGGGTGCGAGCGTTAATCGGAATTACTGGGCGTAAAGCGTGCGCAGGCGGTTTGCTAAGACCGATGTGAAATCCCCGGGCTCAACCTGGGAACTGCATTGGTGACTGGCAGGCTAGAGTATGGCAGAGGGAGGTAGAATTCCACGTGTAGCAGTGAAATGCGTAGAGATGTGGAGGAATACCGATGGCGAAGGCAGCCTCCTGGGCCAATACTGACGCTCATGCACGAAAGCGTGGGGAGCAAACAGGATTAGATACCCTGGTAGTCCACGCCCTAAACGATGTCAACTAGTTGTTGGGGATTCATTTCCTTAGTAACGTAGCTAACGCGTGAAGTTGACCGCCTGGGGAGTACGGTCGCAAGATTAAAACTCAAAGGAATTGACGGGGACCCGCACAAGCGGTGGATGATGTGGATTAATTCGATGCAACGCGAAAAACCTTACCTACCCTTGACATGGTCGGAACCCTGCTGAGAGGTGGAGGTGCTCGAAAGAGAACCGGCGCACAGGTGCTGCATGGCTGTCGTCAGCTCGTGTCGTGAGATGTTGGGTTAAGTCCCGCAACGAGCGCAACCCTTGTCCTTAGTTGCTACGCAAGAGCACTCTAGGGAGACTGCCGGTGACAAACCGGAGGAAGGTGGGGATGACGTCAAGTCCTCATGGCCCTTATGGGTAGGGCTTCACACGTCATACAATGGTCGGAACAGAGGGTTGCCAACCCGCGAGGGGGAGCTAATCCCAAAAAACCGATCGTAGTCCGGATTGCAGTCTGCAACTCGACTGCATGAAGCTGGAATCGCTAGTAATCGCGGATCAGCATGTCGCGGTGAATACGTTCCCGGGTCTTGTACACACCGCCCGTCACACCATGGGAGTGGGTTTTACCAGAAGTGGCTAGTCTAACCGCAAGGAGGACGGTCACCACGGTAGGATTCATGACTGGGGTGAAGTCGTAACAAGGTAGCCGTATCGGAAGGTGCGGCTGGATCACCTCCTTTCTGGAGCAAGAAGTCTGCGCTTCAAGTACTCACGCTTATCGGCTGTGAAAGTCACAGGGACAGACGAAGGGTCTGTAGCTCAGTCGGTTAGAGCACCGTCTTGATAAGGCGGGGGTCGTTGGTTCGAATCCAACCAGACCCACCACGCGAGTCTGGTGTGCGCCACGAGCGCTGCGCGCAGCGCGGCCCGAACCCAAAGGGGGGCATAGCTCAGCTGGGAGAGCACCTGCTTTGCAAGCAGGGGGTCGTCGGTTCGATCCCGTCTGCCTCCACCACTGCTCAATCGCGAGCGCTCCCCAACGGAGTGTTGGCGATTGACCCGTGGGTCAAGCAGTGCGGTATGGCTGTGACGTTCTTTAACAATCTGGAAAAAGAAGCAGTAATGTCTATTGGACGCGTCTTGAGATGGGCGCAGAAGATAGACGGGTAGTGATTGAAAGTATTGTTTTGAGTGATCTGAAAAGACGCTTGGAAGATACGGCACAACGCGAAAACTCAACCTATAGCCGGTGCGTTGCAAGACGGACTTGTTATAGGGTCAAGCGAACAAGTGCATGTGGTGGATGCCTTGGCGATCACAGGCGAAGAAGGACGCGGTAGCCTGCGAAAAGCTGCGGGGAGCTGGCAAACGAGCTTTGATCCGCAGATGTCCGAATGGGGCAACCCGGCCCGTATGGGTCATCCGTGACTGAATCCATAGGTCACGTGAAGCGAACGCGGCGAACTGAAACATCTAAGTAGCCGCAGGAAGAGAAATCAACCGAGATTCCCAAAGTAGTGGCGAGCGAAATGGGATCAGCCTGTACCATTTAGCCTCTAAGTTAGCCGAACGCTCTGGAAAGGGCGGCCGTAGCAGGTGATAGCCCTGTAGGCGAAAACTCAGATGTGGAACTAGGGGTACGACAAGTAGGGCGGGACACGTGAAATCCTGTCTGAAGATGGGGGGACCATCCTCCAAGGCTAAATACTCGTGATCGACCGATAGTGAACCAGTACCGTGAGGGAAAGGCGAAAAGAACCCCGGGAGGGGAGTGAAATAGATCCTGAAACCGCATGCATACAAACAGTCGGAGCCTCGCAAGGGGTGACGGCGTACCTTTTGTATAATGGGTCAGCGACTTACGTTCAGTAGCGAGCTTAACCGGATAGGGCAGGCGTAGCGAAAGCGAGTCCGAATAGGGCGAACAGTTGCTGGGCGTAGACCCGAAACCAAGTGATCTATCCATGGCCAGGTTGAAGGTGCGGTAACACGTACTGGAGGACCGAACCCACTAACGTTGAAAAGTTAGGGGATGAGCTGTGGATAGGGGTGAAAGGCTAAACAAACTTGGAAATAGCTGGTTCTCTCCGAAAACTATTTAGGTAGTGCCTCGTGTCTCACCTTCGGGGGTAGAGCACTGTCATGGTTGGGGGGTCCATTGCGGATTACCTCGCCATAGCAAACTCCGAATACCGAAGAGTGCAATCACGGGAGACAGACGCCGGGTGCTAACGTCCGACGTCAAGAGGGAAACAACCCAGACCGCCAGCTAAGGTCCCTAAAATTGGCTAAGTGGGAAACGAAGTGGGAAGGCGAAAACAGTCAGGAGGTTGGCTTAGAAGCAGCCACCCTTTAAAGAAAGCGTAATAGCTCACTGATCGAGTCGTCCTGCGCGGAAGATGTAACGGGGCTAAGCCAGTTACCGAAGCTGCGGATGCGCACGCTAAGTGCGCATGGTAGGAGAGCGTTCCGTAAGCCTGCGAAGGTGCATTGAGAAGTGTGCTGGAGGTATCGGAAGTGCGAATGCTGACATGAGTAGCGATAAAGGGGGTGAAAGGCCCCCTCGCCGTAAGCCCAAGGTTTCCTACGCAACGTTCATCGGCGTAGGGTGAGTCGGCCCCTAAGGCGAGGCAGAAATGCGTAGCTGATGGGAAGCAGGTTAATATTCCTGCACCGTCGTTAGATGCGATGGGGGGACGGATCGCGGAAGGTTGTCCGGGTGTCGGAAATCCCGGTCCCTGCATTGGAGAAGGCGCTTTGGCAAATCCGGGCGCGCAATTCAAGGGTGTGGGGCGAGCGGCGTTAAGCTGCGAAGCAATCGGAAGGGGTCCCAAGAAAAGCCTCTAAGCTTCAGTCTAACGAGACCGTACCGCAAACCGACACAGGTGGGCGAGATGAGTATTCTAAGGCGCTTGAGAGAACTCGGGAGAAGGAACTCGGCAAATTGGTACCGTAACTTCGGGATAAGGTACGCCCTGCTAGCTTGACTGGCTCGCGCCAGAAGGGTGAAGGGGTTGCAATAAACTGGTGGCTGCGACTGTTTAATAAAAACACAGCACTCTGCAAACACGAAAGTGGACGTATAGGGTGTGACGCCTGCCCGGTGCCGGAAGATTAAATGATGGGGTGCAAGCCCTTGATTGAAGTCCCGGTAAACGGCGGCCGTAACTATAACGGTCCTAAGGTAGCGAAATTCCTTGTCGGGTAAGTTCCGACCTGCACGAATGGCGTAACGATGGCCACACTGTCTCCTCCCGAGACTCAGCGAAGTTGAAGTGTTTGTGATGATGCAATCTACCCGCGGCTAGACGGAAAGACCCCATGAACCTTTACTGTAGCTTTGCATTGGACTTTGAACCGATCTGTGTAGGATAGGTGGGAGGCTTAGAAGCGCGAACGCTAGTTTGCGTGGAGCCGTCCTTGAAATACCACCCTGGTTTGTTTGAGGTTCTAACCTAGTGCCCTGAATCGGGCACGGGGACCGTGCATGGTAGGCAGTTTGACTGGGGCGGTCTCCTCCCAAAGCGTAACGGAGGAGTACGAAGGTACGCTAGGTACGGTCGGAAATCGTGCTGATAGTGCAATGGCATAAGCGTGCTTAACTGCGAGACCGACAAGTCGAGCAGGTGCGAAAGCAGGTCATAGTGATCCGGTGGTTCTGTATGGAAGGGCCATCGCTCAACGGATAAAAGGTACTCTGGGGATAACAGGCTGATACCGCCCAAGAGTTCATATCGACGGCGGTGTTTGGCACCTCGATGTCGGCTCATCTCATCCTGGGGCTGTAGCCGGTCCCAAGGGTATGGCTGTTCGCCATTTAAAGAGGTACGTGAGCTGGGTTTAAAACGTCGTGAGACAGTTTGGTCCCTATCTGCCGTGGGCGTTGGAAGTTTGAGGGGGCCTGCTCCTAGTACGAGAGGACCGGAGTGGACGAACCTCTGGTGTACCGGTTGTCACGCCAGTGGCATCGCCGGGTAGCTATGTTCGGAAGAGATAACCGCTGAAAGCATCTAAGCGGGAAACTCGCCTCAAGATGAGACTTCCCCGGGGACGCGATCCCCTTGAAGGGTCGTTCAAGACCAGGACGTTGATAGGTCGGGTGTGTACGCGCAGTAATGCGCTCAGCTAACCGATACTAATGGCCCGTAAGGCTTGATCCTATAACTGGTCCGTTTTACCGTTGTGCCGTCCTCGACGACACAATCCTACCGGCTGCTTCTTGTTCCAGATTCGCTGGCGCGCCCCGCCGCGCGACAGCATCCCCCTTTTGCCTGATGACCATAGCGAGTCGGTCCCACCCCTGCCCATCCCGAACAGGACCGTGAAACGACTCCACGCCGATGATAGTGCGGATTGCCCGTGTGAAAGTAGGTAATCGTCAGGCTCCTCCTTCCCCACAACGCCCGCTTCCCTCCCCGAAGCGGGCGTTGGGCTGTGGCGAACGCCCCCCGGCTCCGCCTACCTCGCTGGCTCAACCCGCACTCGAGCACCGCCTGCCCCGAGTGGGGGG
>NZ_JAHLKN010000090.1:0-404 GCF_021498065.1 Mycetohabitans sp. B3
AGCGTTGGCATGGGCACTCTCGCGTTCGGCGCCGCCGAGCACGCCGCTTACGTACCCACCCTGCTTATCGGGCTGACGATCGTGGGTATGGGCATAGGCTCCATCATGCTGCAACTCACCACGGTGGCGGTGCAGACCCTGGCCCCGCACCAAATCGCGCGGGGTTCGACCCTGGTTAGCGTCAATCAACAGCTGTCCACCTCGGCAAGCACCGCACTGATGTCGGTCATACTGACCAGCCAGTTCAATCGCAGCGCCAACATTGCCGCGGCGAACCGCCTCGAAGCCCTTAACGAAAGCGCGACCAGACGGGGGATCCCCCTGGCCCCTTCGCAGATACCGCCGCGAACCCTCAATCCCGATTTTGGGGCCAACCTGTTGCACGACCTGTCTCAGGCGTACAC
>NZ_JAHLKN010000091.1:0-408 GCF_021498065.1 Mycetohabitans sp. B3
CGGCATCATCGCCGGTGACGATCAGCTCAGCGATGAGGCGCGGGGGGTGGCCCGCATCGGTCTGGCCAACTACTTCGCCGGAGCGTTGCTGCTGCCCTACCGGCCGTTTCTGGACGCGGCCGCAAGCACGCGCTATGACATCGATCAACTGGCGCGCCGATTCGAGGTCGGCTTCGAGACCATCTGTCACCGGCTGTCCACCCTGCAGCGCCCCAACGCCCGCGGGGTCCCGTTCATCTTCGTCCGCACCGACAGTGCCGGAAACATCTCCAAGCGCCAATCCGCCACGGCATTTCACTTCTCCCGAGTCGGCGGGAACTGTCCGCTGTGGGTGATTCACCAAGCGTTCGCCCGGCCCGGTCAGTTCCTGACCCAGGTGGCCCAGATGCCCGATGAGCGAACCTATTT
>NZ_JAHLKN010000092.1:0-609 GCF_021498065.1 Mycetohabitans sp. B3
GGGTGACGGGCGCGGAGTTCGTCGACGCCTACACCGAGCTGGGTGTGCGGGTCACGGTGGTGGCCAGCCAGGATCACGTGTTGCCCTACGAGGACGCCGACGCCGCACTGGTCTTGGAGGAGTCGTTCGCCGAACGTGGCGTCCGACTGTTCAAGAACGCCCGCGCCCAGTCCGTCACCCGCACCGAAAACGGGGTTCTGGTGACCATGACCGACGGCCGCACCGTCGAGGGCAGCCACGCGCTGATGACGATCGGGTCGATCCCCAACACCAGCGGCCTCGGCCTGGAGCGCGTTGGTATCGAGCTCGGCCCGGGCAACTATCTGAACGTGGACCGGGTGTCGCGCACGTCGGTGCCCGGCGTTTACGCCGCGGGTGACTGCACCGGCCTGCTGCCGCTGGCCTCGGTCGCCGCGATGCAGGGCCGCATCGCGATGTACCACGCGCTGGGCGAGGGCGTGAGCCCGATCCGTTTGCGCACGGTTGCGGCGACGGTGTTCACCAGGCCCGAGATCGCCGCCGTCGGCGTGCCGCAGTCGGCGATCGACAACGGTTCGGTGCTTGCCCGCACCATCATGTTGCCGTTGCGGACCAACGCCCGGGCCAAGA
>NZ_JAHLKN010000093.1:0-444 GCF_021498065.1 Mycetohabitans sp. B3
AAGCACTGCGCCCATTGGCCTGAGCCGGCGACGCTGGCAAGCCGCGCAGCCCCTGCTTTCCAGCAGCGGCTGCGTCAGACGACTGACCTGGCCATTCAATGGGTAGACGACTATGTGCTGGATGCGGGCCGGCTGGCGCAGTTTCTGAGCGCTGCACTGGCCGCGTATGTGCATCGCATGACTGGCGCGCAGGACGTGGTGTTCGGTTTTCCAGTGACTGCCCGCTTGGGGGCAGACTGGCACATTCCTGGCGTGGTCGCCAATACGGTTCCATTGCGGTTCAGATTCGAGCCGGAGATCAACTTATTGTCGTTGATGCGGCAGGCGGCGAAGGAAATCCAAAGCGCACTGCAATATCAACGCTACCCGAGCGAAGCGCTGCAGCGTCAACTTGGGCTGGCGCCGGGGCAGTCACTATTGGGCATCAAGGTCAACGTGATGCCG
>NZ_JAHLKN010000094.1:0-555 GCF_021498065.1 Mycetohabitans sp. B3
GTCTCGTGGGCTCGGGCGCTGGGGCGGATCGTGGCCGCGGTGCCCGGGCCGGCGACATCATCGGCTTCGGCGGGCTGCCATGTGCTGCTTCGCAACGGGGCGCAGCTGATCACCCGCGCCGATGAGATAGTCGAACTGGTCGGTCGGATCGGCGAATTGTCCCTCGAACAATCGCGTCCCACGTCCGTCCTGGACGGACTCAGCCAGTCCGAAAGTCAGGTCTATGAGGCATTGCCGGGTCGCGGCGCGATGAGCGTCGACGAGATCGCTGTCGCATCCGGGCTGGTGGCCGAACAGGTGATGGGGCGGTTGGCGATCCTCGAGGTGGCCGGACTGGCCGAGCGTGACGGCGGGCGGTGGCGCCTGGTGCGTGCCGGCCGCTCACGGCCCGCGGCCGAGGGCGTGCGGGCGCGGCTCGTATAGTCGACTGGGGTCGGATCTGGACAGGAGGAGTAGTGGCGGGTCGACCTGTACACACCTTCGAAGTCGTGGGTACCCAACAACTCGCGCCCCACATGGTCCGGGTGCGAGTCGGTGGCAGCGGCTTCGACACAT
>NZ_JAHLKN010000095.1:0-495 GCF_021498065.1 Mycetohabitans sp. B3
TCAAGCGCAAGCGTCGATGCCGATCGGCACGCCGCTGGATAACGCCACGGCCTACGTGTTGGACGCGTGCTTGCGTCCGGCGCCGGTGGGTGTCGTGGGGGAATTGTATATAGCCGGTGAGGGCGTAGCCAGGGGCTACTTCAATCGACCGGGGCTGACCGCCGAGCGCTTCATTGCTCACCCATTCGATGCGAGTGGTGCGCGGCTGTACCGGACGGGCGATCTGGCGTATTGGCGCTCGGATGGCGCGCTGGAGTTTATCGGCCGGGCGGACCAGCAAGTCAAGATCCGAGGCTTCCGGGTTGAGCCGGGCGAGATTGAGGCGGTGCTGCAGCGTCACCCGGGCGTGGCGCAAGCTGCGGTGATCGCTCGAGAGGATCGGGCGGGCGATACGCAGCTGGTGGGTTACATTGTGCTCGATGAAGCTCCTGCCGAGCGAGATCTCACGACGGAGGCAAACCAAGTCGAAGAATGGCAGAAGGTCTACGATACGTA
>NZ_JAHLKN010000096.1:0-459 GCF_021498065.1 Mycetohabitans sp. B3
TCGACATAGACAACCTCCCCGTTCGGGCATCGCTACCGCATGTGGTGGACGTTCAAGCTTTGCCGGCTAACACCGACGTTAGTTAATCCGCGTGCGGGTGGCAGGAGGCGTTGGTCCCTTCTCCGTGGGCACTATTGCTCGCAGGCAAGTGTGCGAGGTTTCGTGTTCGGTAGGTCTAAAACCGCTGGCGCACAGGGCAAGTCATACGCGCGGCGACCGTGGACCTGCGCGGGCGTTTGCGGCAGTTGCACCGCGACTACCGTCGAAGGCATGCGTTTCGCTTTCAAGAACTCACCGCAGAACACCACCTGGGAGCAGATGCTGGCGGTCTGGCAGACCGCCGACGGCATCGACGTCTACGAATCCGGTTGGACCTTCGACCACTTCTATCCGATCTTCAGCGACCCCACCGGCCCCTGCCTGGAAGGGTGGACAACGCTGACCGCGCTGGCTCAGGCC
>NZ_JAHLKN010000097.1:0-565 GCF_021498065.1 Mycetohabitans sp. B3
ACCCGCGGGCATACAGCGACAACACCACCTCATCGACGTCGGTCAACCTACGCTGGCGTTTTTCGACGGTCTTCGGCTCGAATGTGCCTGCCCGATCCCGTGGGACATCGATCTCAATGGAACCGCACGCATCAGTGAGCACCGTTTTCGAGCGGGTTCCGTTGCGCGAGTTGCCACTGCCATACCCAGCCCGATCGTGGCGGTCATATCCAAGGTGCTCGGACAGTTCCTCATCCAAAGCGGTCTCAATGACCGTTTTGGTCATCGCCTTGAGCAATCCGCCAGGCCCGGTTAACCCAACGCCGGCCTCGCGGGCCTGGCGCACCAACTCGCGGGCGACTTCTAACTCATCAACATCGCGACTACTGGGAACGTCAATAGCCGCCACGGCGCCGGCCTCATCTTCGTGGTTTTGTGATGGCTGCACAGCCACGACAGTCTTGGTCATCATGCGACCTTTCCGGCCCCGACACACCGGGGCCGATCAGGCCGCTTACACCCTTACCGCGACAGTCCCAAGCTGGACAGTCGGTCGACCATCTCCTTGCCTTTGCCCAGCTTCTCC
>NZ_JAHLKN010000098.1:0-738 GCF_021498065.1 Mycetohabitans sp. B3
ATGCTTTGGAATCACCAAAGGATTGTCATTACTAGAATTCAACTCATTTTCTACCACACACTTAACATAATCCACAGCATCCCTAATCGGCCCAATTATTTGCGGCGTACAACGCAAAGAATACGCATCTTCGATTTGATCAGTAACACTATCTACCACATTACCGCAAAGTTGCGATCGAAGACTTTTTGATACATCATCCTCACTACTTATCATATTACTGTCGGCAAGCGCGTTGTAGATATTTGCTGCAGACGCTTGCTGGCCTCGATGCGGCTTCTCTTCGTGCACCAACGGTGAAAATACCTTACGCTTTCCTTTCAATGTCTCCAAAGTTAACGATGTTATTAATTCATATGATTTAATTAAATTCTCCAAATCATTTACTATTAGGCACGCCAAGCCAGTCATGGCCGAGGTTCCATTTATTAATGCCAAGCCCTCTTTATAACTAAGTCTGAGCGGCTCAATATTAGCCTTACACAGTGCCTCTGAGGCACTCATAATCTCCCCTTGATACCTAACCTTCCATTTTCCAGTTAGCGCCAAAGCAATAGCAGCAAGTGGTCCCAAATCTCCACTCGTACCAAGAGAACCTTTCTGAGGTACACAAGGACATATTCCTTTATTAAAAATATCTACAAATTTTTGAATATTTTCTAGTGAAATTGCAGATACTCCTCGAGCAAGCGAGTTGATACGTGTTAACATCGTCGCTCGAACCACAGCATCATCAAA
>NZ_JAHLKN010000099.1:0-1380 GCF_021498065.1 Mycetohabitans sp. B3
AGGTCGTGCCGGCGTCGCCGGAACTGGTCAGGCCGGGTGCCCACGTAGCGAGCCGGACGCGGGCCGTCGTTGATTTTTTGGTCCAGCTGCGGGGCAATTCATGGCGCACGGCACGACGGCGTCTGACAAGAAAAACGCAGATTCAGCTGCATAGAAAAACCGCAAAGTATTATGCGCGGGTAGCACGAGACGAGCTGATGAGTTAGCTGAACCTCGGGTTGTAAGCCGGAAACCCCAAAAATTTCCGTCAATGCAGCGGCTGTGCCACCAGGCGCACGCCCAAGGCAGCACAAACGCGGCTGATCGTCTCAAAGCGCGGTTCGCTGCCGGGCCGAAGCGCTTTGTACAGGGCTTCGCGTGCGATGCCGGAGTCTTTGGCCACCTGCGCCATCCCCCGAACACGGGCGATGTCGCCAAGGGCTGCGGCCAGCAGTGCTGGGTCATTCTCTTCAAGGACACTTGTTAGGTACGACGCGACATCCTCTTCGCTGTTCAGGTACTCGGCCGCATCAAACTCGGGAAGTTGGGAAACTTTGATTCGCTGGGTCATGGTCAATCCTCCAAAGAATTCGCCAACGCAATCGCCCGGTGAATGTCAGCCTGCTGAGTCGACTTGTCGCCACCGCCCAGCATCACGATGAGCGTCTCACCGCGCTGGACATAGTACATGCGCCAGCCAGGACCGAATTGCTAGCGCATCTCGAACACACCTTCACCCACTGGCTTTACGTCGCCCAAGTTACCAAGCTGGGCCTTCCGTAGTCGCTTGTTCAGGCGCTGTCTGGTCAGTCCGTCCTCAAGCCTGCGCTTTGACGGTCTCGTCAATACGGACATGAACCATTGTCGTTGCAGCCATTGCGACCTCCTATCATGTGAGATACATTGTATTTCACCAAGCGAGGCCAGCAAGACACACTGTGTTTTTGATTGGGGTAGCTTCTTAATGCGGAAAAATCATACGCCAAGCGGCCTCACTCCTTGGTGCGCGCGGTGCTGCGAGCAGTGAGCAGCTTTTTCAACCCTTTCACCGACACGCATTTGTCAGGGGCTGGGTAGCCGAACAACTCGATGAGCGAGAGGTCACGAAGTCGTTGAGTCGGATTGATTGGGATGCACTGGCGCATACTCGCTCCGGCAAGACTAGCCAACAGCAATCTACACTGATTCCGCGTCAAAACCGTAGTAGCCACGATGTGGTGCGCGCCATAATAATGGATGAATATAAGCGGCTGGCCTGTTATCTTAGAGTCGCTAACGCAACCTGGACGTCAGGCTGTAAGGCGCGTATCCTGGAGTCATGGCAAGACGCAAAATCAGCAATGAATTATGGGCGGTGCTGGAGCCGTTGATTCCAGCGTTCACGCCCTCACCTAAAGGCGG
>NZ_JAHLKN010000100.1:0-1853 GCF_021498065.1 Mycetohabitans sp. B3
CGGCATCACGTTGACCTTGATGCCCAATAGTGACTGCCCCGGCGCCAGCCCAAGTTGACGCTGCAGCGCTTCGCTCGGGTAGCGTTGGTATTGGAGTGCGCTTTGGATTTCCTTCGCCGCCTGCCGCATCAACGACACTAAGTTGATCTCCGGCTCGAATCTGAACCGCAATGGAACCGTATTGGCGACCATGCCAGGAATGCGCCCGTCTTCCCCCAAGCGGGCAGTCACTGGAAAACCGAACACCACGTCCTGCGCGCCGGTCATGCGATGCAGATACGCGGCCAGTGCAGCGCTCAAGAACTGCGCCAGCCGACCCGCATCCAACACATAGTCGTCTACCCATTGGGTGGCCAGGTCAGCCGTCTGACGCAGTCGTTGCTGTAAAGCCGGGGCTGCGCGACTTGCTAGCGTCGCAGGCTCAGGCCAATGGGCGCAGTGCTTGAGCCAATACGCTTCGTCCTTCTCCCGCTGCGCGGAGGTCTGATACTGTGCATCGCTTTCTAACAGCGTCAGCACCGAGCCCAACGTACAGGACGCGGGCTCATTCCCAGCACACAGCGCGCTATACACATGTGCAACGCGTTGCGCGATCAGGTACTGGCCATAGCCATCCATCATGATATGGTGATAGCGCTGATACCAAATCCATTGCTCGGGCGCGACTTTCAACAATGCATACTGGAAAAGCGATCCCTGCACTAGATCCACCGTCTGTTCATAATCGGTGCGCATCCACGCCTGGGCCGCTGCCTGAGGATCGGCTTGTGCCGTAAGATCCAGAACCGGCACTGACCATGCAGGTACACCGATCCTCTGCCGCAACCCGTCATCGCTATCGACAAATTGCAAGCGCAGGGCGTCGGCCTCATCGATCACCTGACGCAATGCCGCTTCAAAGACGACCGCATCAATCGCGCCTTCGATCACCGTATACTGCGCAATGTTGTAGACGGGGCTGTTTGGATGCAGCTGCTGCGCGAGCCAAACTTCGGTTTGCGCACTGGATAACGGCTGTGTAACAGGCGTGACGCTAGCATCCATAACAAAGCTCCGATTCAGGCGACTAAGCAGCCTGTTAATTAATAGGTGTACCAATTAATATAACGACGCAATCGGAATCTATTGTTGTTCTTCGGGAACCGCTCCGGCTTTTATCACACGTCGCGTGCAATTTTTAACCACTCACTGCGGCAGTCAGGGTCATTCATCGGCACGCGTCAGCGCACCGCACAGGCACCGGGTTCAGGACTGGAGGACTTCTTCATTTACTCCTCCAGACATCACTTTTATTGAGCCATACGGCTACGACAACGCACCCGTCCGCTGACCCATCAGTTCGACGTTAAGTGCTGCAGAATCCGCAAGCACTATGCCCAGCTATCAAGAGCCGCCAGAAAGGTTCAGGTAATCGCAACGCTTAACGCCGCGTTAAAAGACTGTAAAGCGTCTGCCATCATTTTCTGGCGTTGACAGTGATTCACGCCCTTGAGCGAGCGGCACCCACAGGCAAGAAGCGCATTAAAGGGAAGCGGGTCATCCATTTGCCTGCCGCTCTTCGCAAGCAGACTGTCCATGGAGCAGCCCCGTGAATCACCGGACACGGTCAGCTACTTAAACTAGCGGGTAGGCTTAAGACGGTTTTGAGTTCCGCTGCGACAATGGCGAGGCGCTGCGCGTGACGTTCGCACTGGATTGCTGCGAACGCGAAGCGATAAGCTGGGTGGCGACGACGGCTGGCTATAGCGGCGACATGGTGCGTGAAGTGCAGTGAACTAGACTAAAACTGACAGTGGTTGGTTTTTCATGCTGGCGTGCGTTGCCGCGCAGGGCGTAGTCCGTAGCGGCAACGC
>NZ_JAHLKN010000101.1:0-539 GCF_021498065.1 Mycetohabitans sp. B3
GCCGCGAGTTCCTGCTGCAGGGCGTATTGCTTGTTCAGCAGGTCGATCGTGGTCGATAGTTCGCCGGCCTGCTTGAGCAAGTCGTTCGCGCGATCTCTTTGGTAGGTGAGGTTTTCGATCTGATTGGCGCTTTGCGCGCTCATCTGAAACGCCAGCGAACTGTGATCAAGCGGGGTGCCCAACGGCCGGGTGATCGACTGCACCTGGGCGATGCCGGGTACATGAAAAACCGCCTTGGCCACCCGGTCCAGGATGAGCATGTCGGCCGGGTTGCGCAGGTCGTGATCGGTTTCGATCATCAGCAGCTCGGGCTCCAACCGGGAGCGGGAAAAGTGCCGCTCGGCGGCCGCGTATCCGACGTTGGCCGCGGCGCTGGAGGGCATGTAGGGGCGCGTGTCATAGCTGGTCTTGTATCCCGGCAGGGCCAGCAGACCCCCAGCGCCAACGCGCATGCCACCACCAGAACGGGGCCGGGCCACCGGACGATCGCGGTGCCGATCCGCCGCCAGCCGCGGGTTCGCATCGCGCGTTTGGGCTCG
>NZ_JAHLKN010000102.1:0-417 GCF_021498065.1 Mycetohabitans sp. B3
GTCTATGTGGACACCAAACTCGCCGAGTTCGAGGAAATGCTCAACGGCACGCTCCGTTCTGTCGGGCGGGGACGCCACCAGCTACGCACCGCGGCCGGTACGCACGACTACGCCACGCGCTAGTCGCGAGCGGGCGCCGGGAGGCCGGGCAAACCGGATGGCGCCAGATCGCGGGCTCGCGCCGTAGGATTTCGTCTATGGCAAGGCAGCGCAGCCAGACAAAATCGGGACATGTAAGTAGCCCCTTGACGGTCGACATTGCACGACTCGGGCGCCGCCCCGGGTCGATGGTCACCGTGCACACCACTGTGGACAGCCCCTCACGCATCGGGCTGGACTTGATCGCGATCGACAAGGGTGCGCCGGTGGAGCTCGACCTGCGGGTGGAGTCGGTATCGGAGGGAGTGCTGGTGACAG
>NZ_JAHLKN010000103.1:0-1765 GCF_021498065.1 Mycetohabitans sp. B3
AAGCTGATGCAGGGTTTGTGTGTCCGGATAATCGGCTGCGGTGTCGTTCCACGTCGTGAGCAATTGATGTTGCTCTGCGGCGCTGAGCAGCGGCAGTTCAGACAGGCGCTGCGCTGGATTGGCGGCCACTGCCTCGAGCACATTGACCCAATGCTGGCCGAGTCGCTCGATCGTGTCGGCATCGAACAAGTCCGTCGCATATTGTAGCCAGCCGTCGATGCCGTCCGATGTCTCACCAAAGTACAAAGTCAAGTCGAATTTGGTACTGAGCCGTTCCAGGTCAATTTTTTCAACCGTGAGCCCTGGCAATGTAAAGTCCGACATGGGCACATTGAACCCATTGACCATGACCTGGAAAATCGGTTGACGAGACAGGTCGCGTACGGGTTGCAGTACTTCCACCAATTTTTCGAAAGGCACCGCCTGGTGCGCATAGGCGCCCAATGTGGTTTCGCGCACCTGCGCTAGCAATTCGTTGAAGCGGGGATTACCCGACAAGTCGGTACGCAACGCCAAAGTATTGATAAAAAATCCGATGAGCGCTTCAGTTTGCACTTGCGTGCGTCCTGCGATCGGTGAGCCCACGACGATATCGTCTTGCCCGCTCCAGCGACTGAGCACGACCTGGAATGCGGCGAGCAACGTCATGTATAACGTTGCACCTTCGCGCTGCGCCAGCGCTTTGAGTTGTGCGGCAAGCGCCGCCGGCACGTGCACCGCGAGGCCATGCCCACGGCCGCTTGGCACGGCGGGCCGCGGCCGGTCGGTTGGTAGCTCCAACGCAGCAGGCGCTCCCGCCAATTGCTTGCGCCAGTAATTTAGCTCCCGTTCTAGCGCTTCGTCCTTGAGCCATGCGCGCTGCCAAAGCGCATAATCGGCATATTGGATCGGTAGCTCGGGTAATGGTGAGCCTTGCTTTTGACTAAAGGCCGTATATAACGCTTGGATTTCCCGTGTCAGCACACCTAGAGACCAGCCATCCGAAATAATGTGATGCAATATCACGCTTAGCACATGGGTATCAGGCGCGAGACGTAACAGTGCAAAGCGCACCAGCGGCCCTGCAGTCAGATCGAACGGCTGTTGAGCGGCGGCTAGCAGAAAATGCATGACGTCATGCTCAGCCACTTCATGCGGTATCAGTTCAACCGTCCAGGGCGGATTGACCACTTGCACACCGTCACCCTCATGGGTTTCAAACCGGGTGCGTAATGTTTCATGACGCTGGACGATTTCACTTAATGCGGCAGCCAGTGCAGCGACATCCAATTTACCCGTCAAGCGCATGGCAATCGGTATTTGGTACGCTGCGCCTTGCCCTAATTGTTCCAAGAACCACAGACGTTCTTGCGCGAACGACAAAGGCAAAATGGTGGGACGCGTTTGTGTGGTCAACGCTGGAATGTCGAGGTCACGACTTTGCCGCAATGCGTCCAGACGAGGTGTCAGTTCGGCAATAGTAGGCGCTTCAAACAGCGCGCGCACCGGCAGTTCGGCCCCCAACGCTTGCTGGACTCGGGCTGCAAAGCGCATCGCTAGTAATGAGTGTCCTCCAAGTTCAAAGAAGTTGTCGTCAATACCCACGCGTGGCAGACCAAGTACTTCGGCGGCCAACTCAGTCAGCGTTTGCTCCTGAGGCGAACGCGGGGCGCGGTAGCGTTCCGAAATAAAATTCGGTGCTGGCAGTGCTTGACGGTCCACTTTGTTATTCGGCGTCAGCGGCATGGTGTCGAGCCTGACGAACGCCGATGGCACCATATAGTCT
>NZ_JAHLKN010000104.1:0-455 GCF_021498065.1 Mycetohabitans sp. B3
GGGGGTCGGGATGGCCGCGGTGCTCACCGCCTTGACTCAGGACGGCGTCGCGGTATTCGGCGTGGACCAATTGCCCCAAAAGCTCTCGGCCGCAGAAGCCCTCGGGGCCAGCGCCACCTATACCCCACAGCAGGCCGCTGCCGCAGGCGTGAAAGCCGACGTGGTGATTGAGGCGGCCGGGCACCCGGCGGCGCTGGAGACCGCGATCGGGCTGACCGCACCCGGCGGCCGCACCATCACCGTCGGCCTGCCCCCGCCGGATGCGCGGATCAGCGTCGCACCGTTGGGCTTCGTCGCCGAGGGGCGCTCACTCATCGGTAGCTACCTGGGCTCGGCGGTCCCCAGCCGCGACATCCCGCGGTTCGTGTCGTTGTGGCAATCCGGACGCCTGCCGGTGGAATCGCTGGTGTCCGCGACGATTCGGCTGGACGACCTCAATGAGGCGATGGACCACC
>NZ_JAHLKN010000105.1:0-221 GCF_021498065.1 Mycetohabitans sp. B3
AAGCGGATGCGCAGCTTACCAAAACCGGCAAACCAGGCGTGCGTGCGCTCGACTACCCAGCGATGCCGTCCAAGCCGCTCGTGCTTTTCTACGCCGCGCCGGGCGATACGTGCAGTGATTGCGCGTTGTTTCAAATAGCGTCGGCAGCGGACAAAGTCGTAGCCCTTGTCCGCATGCAGTTTGCCCGGGCGTTTGCGCGGCGAACCGCTCAAGCCCGGCAC
>NZ_JAHLKN010000106.1:0-502 GCF_021498065.1 Mycetohabitans sp. B3
TTCATGCAGAAGTACGGCAAGGCCACGCCCGAAGCGCTGGTCGAGTCTGCCCTGTGGGAAGCGTCGTTGTTCGAAGAGCATGGTTTCGGCAACATCAAGATCAGCGTCAAGCACAACGACCCGGTGATCATGGTCGCCGCCTACGAGCAGTTGGCGGCCCAATGTGACTATCCGCTGCACCTGGGGGTCACCGAGGCCGGTCCGGCCTTTCAGGGCACCATCAAGTCCGCGGTCGCTTTCGGTGCGCTGCTCTCCCGTGGCATCGGTGACACCATCCGGGTGTCGTTGTCGGCCCCACCCGTGGAGGAAGTCAAGGTCGGCAACCAGATTCTCGAGTCGCTGAATCTGCGACCACGGTCCCTTGAGATCGTGTCCTGTCCGTCCTGCGGACGCGCTCAGGTTGACGTCTACACGCTGGCCAACGAGGTCACCGCCGGCTTGGACGGTCTTGACGTTCCGTTGCGGGTGGCCGTGATGGGGTGCGTCGTCAACGGTCCTGGTG
>NZ_JAHLKN010000107.1:0-504 GCF_021498065.1 Mycetohabitans sp. B3
GCTCGCCGCGTACAGTGCACTGAACTCGCGCGCGAGCACGCCAAGCGACCAGCCGTCCGACACAATATGGTGTTGCGTGAGCAGCACCACGTGTTCATCTTCGGCCACTTGAATGCCGCACGCGTGAATCAATGGGCCGCGCGCCAGATCGAGAGGCGCGTGCGCGGCTTCGTGACTTAAGCGTGTTAGTTGCGCCTGCGCGTTTGGCACTCCGCGCAGATCATGCCAGCGCAGCGGCACGCCCCTATCCGCCGGCAGCAATTGCACCTGCGGTTGACCCTCGACGCTCACGAACGTCGAGCGCAGCGCTTCATGACGCGCGAACAACGCATCTAATGCCTGTTGCCATGCGGCCCGATCAAGTGGCCCGCGCACATGTAGCGCCAGCGGAATATGATACGACTCACTGACCCCATTGAGCTGCGCGAGGAACCACAGCCGCTGCTGCGCGAACGATAGCGGCAAACTGCCGTCACGTGAGACCGGCGTGATCTCGGGCCGCGC
>NZ_JAHLKN010000108.1:0-698 GCF_021498065.1 Mycetohabitans sp. B3
CGCTGCACGCAGATCGCTACCCGGGTCTCTGGCCTGACACCCCACTCAATCAGCTGGTGTGCCAAACGATTGGCTTGTGCGTTTAGCTGTGCATAGCTCAGTGTCTGCGCTTCAAACACCAGCGCCGGCGCCTCGGGCGTGCGCTCGACCTGCGCTTCAAATAGCTGGTGCACACACCAGTGCGACGGATATGCCTGCTGCGTTGCATTCCACGTGTCAAGCAGCAACTGACGCTCGTCCGGTGACAGCAACTCAAGCGTGGCCACCGGCTGCTGCGGACAAGCCACCATGGCACGCAACATCGTCTGTAAATACCCGACGTGCCGCTCAATTGTGGATCGCTCGAACAGCGCCGTCGCATATCCTAAGCTGCCGATGATCTCGTCACCTACCTCAGATAAGTTCAGCTCAAGATCGAACTTGGCTATGTCATACTCCAGCTCAGCTGGCGTGGCCGTGAGCCCGGGTAGACGCCACTCGCCTGGTTCATTGTTCTGCCACGCGAACATCACTTGAAACAACGGCGTATGATTCAATCGACGCGGCGGCTGCACAACTTCGACCACTTGCTCGAACGGCAGATCTTGATGCGCTTGCGCGTCCAACGTCGTGCGCCGCACGCGCGCGAGCAGCTCTGCGATATCAGGTTCGCCCGACAAATCCACGCGCAACGCCAGCGTATTAACAAAAAAACCAAT
>NZ_JAHLKN010000109.1:0-394 GCF_021498065.1 Mycetohabitans sp. B3
GCCAGCGCTGCGCCGCGCGCAATTGTCACCTGGGCCATCGTCTGTGCGAAAACCGGCACTGGCAGAGCCTTTTCGAGCTGCCAAGAGAATTCTTCAACGTCGGTGTCCGAACCGACGACCACGACGGCGGCGGGGCGCCACGCACCGCGGTCGAACATTCCGGTCAGCCAGGAATTCAGGCCGTCGAATCCGCCTCGAACGTGCTTGACGGCGGTTTGAGTCTTCCCGTCTTGGGTATCAACCATCACAACGGTTGCCCAGTCGTGCTCGAGGATGCAGACCGCGGTCTGGTCATAGCCGATAACCGGTGCGATCGCTTCGGCCAGCGTCTCCACCGCGTCAACCAGCCGAACCGGCACAACGTTGTCGAAACCCGCGTCGGTGAGTGCCTCGA
>NZ_JAHLKN010000110.1:0-327 GCF_021498065.1 Mycetohabitans sp. B3
GTGCTGCTCACGCAACACCATATTGTGTCGGACGGCTGGTCGCTTGGCGTGCTCGCGCGCGAGTTCAGTGCACTGTACGCGGCGAGCACAGCCGGCCAAGTCGATCCACTGCCGCCGCTGGCGATCCAGTATCCGGACTATGCGGCGTGGCAACGGCAGTGGCTGTCGGATGAGCGGCTGCAGGCGCAAAGCGACTATTGGCGCGCGACGCTGGCCGACGCCCCGGTGCTGCTGGAACTACCGACGGACCGGCCGCGCCCAGCGCAACAGTCGTTTGCCGGCGCGCACGTGCCGGTGCAGATCGATGCGTCAACCACGCAAGCACTG
>NZ_JAHLKN010000111.1:0-405 GCF_021498065.1 Mycetohabitans sp. B3
CGGCCCGGGGACACAGGATACTGTCGCGAGCTGGGTGGTCAATTCGCTTGGCGATGGCCGGTCGTGCGGCGCTACGGGCGCATTTCGCTCCGGCCGGGTCGACCTGACACCATCGGCCCAAGAGACAACCCCAATAGACAACACAGAGACCTGGATCTCGTTGTCGGTCGCTATCGAGGTGGGCGAACATGGACAAGGCATGGGCTGACTGGCGCGCACGCGCAAGCTGCGGTACGTACGGGAGATGGCGGTGACTGAAGACCCTGTGATTCGGGAGTTGTCCGCGGCGGTGGAGCGCAGCCCCGAGGTTGTCGAACTTCGGCTGCATCTGGCCGCGCTGTTGGCTGACAGGGGACGCCACGCGGAGGCGCTGGGGCATTGCAGTGCGCTACTTGCCAAGGACAC
>NZ_JAHLKN010000112.1:0-441 GCF_021498065.1 Mycetohabitans sp. B3
GCTAAAGCCGTCCGCCCCGGTGCCGCCGGCTCCGCCGTTGCCGATCAGCCCCACCGCATTGCCACCGTTGCCGCCACCGCCCGCACCGAGGATGAACCCGCTGCTGACAATGTTGGCGCCGCCGTCGCCACCGTTGCCGATGGCTGTCCCCCCTGAACCATCATCGCCGGCGAAGCTGTTGTAGATCGCCCAGCCACCATTGCCGCCGTTGCCGACCAGCCCGGCGTTACCGCCGTCGCCGGCGGTGCTTTGAAAGCCGGCGGACCCGCCGTCGCCGCCATCGCCGAACAGCGATCCCCCGGCGCCGCCATGGCCGCCTATGCCGTTCTGCCGAAGAACACCCGCGGAGTCGCCGTCGCCGCCGTTGTCGATCAGGCCAGCGTCACCGCCGGCTCCGGCAGCGGCTCCGCCCCAGGAGGTGCCACCATCGCCGCCGTTGCC
>NZ_JAHLKN010000113.1:0-627 GCF_021498065.1 Mycetohabitans sp. B3
GGTCGTGGGTCTGGACGGGCTGGTGATCGATGACGACCTGGCCGCTTCCCGCGCCCACATGCGCGAGGCGATGTTGGGATTTCCCGGTCCGCAGATCCATGTCGATGTCGAGGAATTAACCCTGCCCGGACCTGCCGGCGACATCAGCGCCAGGCATTACCGTCCGCCCGGCGATGCGGCCGCGCCGTTGCTGGTCTTCTACCACGGGGGCGGGTGGGCACTCGGCGACCTCGACACCCACGACGCGGTCTGCCGACTGACTTGTCGCGATGCGGGCATCCATGTCCTGGCGATCGACTACCGGCTGTCGCCCGAGCATCGCGCCCCCGCCGCGATCGACGATGCGTTCGCGGCCTTTGAGTGGGCGCACGCGCACGCCGCCGAGCTTGGTGCTCTGCCGGGACGGGTTGCGGTCGGTGGCGACAGTGCGGGGGGCAACCTGGCGGCCGTGGTGAGCCAGCTGGCCCGAGACAGCGGAGGCCCGGCCCCGATTTTCCAGTGGCTCATCTACCCACGAACCGACTTTGCCGGGCGGACCCGTTCCGCGAGCCTGTTCGCCCGAGGGTTCTTGCTGACCAAACGCGACATCGACTGGTTTCACTCCCAGTACCTGAAGGGCTCCGGCAT
>NZ_JAHLKN010000114.1:0-425 GCF_021498065.1 Mycetohabitans sp. B3
GCCCACCACGGTGGCCGTTATCGAAGGCATGGCCACCGGCGCCCCGCAACGGGTGGTTGCTCAGGCCGACGCCGCCGCTCGTGTTTCTGAGTTGTTTGTTGATCCGCAACAGCGGGAACGAATTTCGCGGATATATGACAAGACCCGGATTGATACCCGCAGGATGGCAGTGGATCCGCTCGACGACGAGTTCGACGAGTTCCGGCGCGAGCCGGCAACGATCCGGGACCGGATGAACCTGTTCTATCAGCACGCCGTACCGCTGGCGGTCGACGTGGCCGCCCGTGCCCTCGACGGCCTCCCATACGCCCCCGACGAGATCGGCCAGCTGGTGTTCGTCACCAGCACCGGTTTCATTGCACCGGGCGTGGATGTAGAGATCGTCAAGCAGCTCGGTCTGCCCCGGTCGATATCGCGGGTGGTGG
>NZ_JAHLKN010000115.1:0-8510 GCF_021498065.1 Mycetohabitans sp. B3
CCTTCAGAATGCCTAATAGGCCAATGATTGCCTCAAGCGAGCGCTCGGCGCACAGCCCCACCACGACTTCCGGACCCACATCTAAGGTACGGAGGTAATGCGCCAGTTGGTTTGCCTTATCGTTTAATTGCGCATAGCTCAGCGTCTGATCCTCATAGACCAATGCCGTTGCATCCGGCGTGCGCTCCACCTGCGCTTCAAACAATTGGTGAATACACCAATGCGATGGATAATCCTGTTGCGTCGCGTTCCACGTCTGCAGCAACAACGTGCGCTCGGCCGGCGACAGCAATTCGACGCGCGTCACCGGATACGCTGCGTCAGCGGCCATCGCCTGCAACATCGTCTGTAAATACCCGATGTGTCGCTCGATCGTCGCACGATCGAACAGCGCCGTCGCATAGTGCAGAACGCCGACCATCTCTGCACCGGCTTCAGACAAGTGCAAATTCAGATCGAATTTGGCCACATCGTAAGCCCAATCCGCTGGCGTGACCTCTACCTCCGGCAGATCCCACACGGCACGTTCGTTGCTCTGCCACACGAACATCACTTGAAACAGCGGCGTATGCTCGAGCCGCCTCGGTGGCTGCACAATCTCCACCACTTGCTCGAACGGCACATCCTGATACGCTTGCGCTTCCAGCGTCGTGCGCCGCACCCGTTCAAGCAGCTGTGTGGCGCTCGGCTCGCCCGACACATCCATGCGCAACGCCAGCGTGTTTACAAAGAAGCCAATCAACGGCTCAATCTGAGGATGGTGACGATTGGCACTGGCCGTGCCAATGACCAGATCGTCTTGCCCCGACAACCGCGCGAGCACCGCGCTCCACGCGGCCAGCACCGTCATGAATAGCGTCGCGCCTTGCGCTTGGCTTAAACGCTTCAGCGCTTGCGTGATGGACGCATCGATCCGAATCGGCACGTAGGCACCGGCAAACGATTGCTGCGCCGGACGCGGCCGGTCAGTCGGCAACGTCAGCAGCACCGGGGCATCGGCCAGCTGCGTGCGCCAGTACTCACTTTGCGCCTTGAGCCGCTCACCCGAGAGCCACTGACGCTGCCACGCCGCATAATCCGGATATTGGATCGTCAGCGCCGGCAGCGGATCGGCCGGCTCCCCGCAGGCTGCGCGATACAACGTATTCAGTTCGCGCACCAGCACGCCGACCGACCAGCCATCCGACACGATATGGTGCTGCACGAGTAGCATCATGTACTCGTCCTCGGCCACTTGAATGCCGCACGCGCGCATCAACGGGCCACAGGCCAGGTCGAACGGCGCTTGGGCCGCCTCGGCGCTAAGTTGGGCGAGCTGAGTAGCCGCGTCAGCCACGCCGCGCAGGTCATGCCAGGTCATCGGCATCCCCGCCTCGGCGGGCAACAGCTGCACCTGTGGCTGACCGTCAACGCTGACGAACACCGAGCGCAGCGCTTCGTGACGCGCAAACAGCGCATTCAGTGCTTGTTGCCACGCCACCCGGTTCAAGGTACCGCGCAGGCGCAATGCCATCGGCATATGATACGTATCGCTCGCACCATCGAGCTGCGCAAAGAACCACAGCCGTTGCTGCGCGAACGACAGCGGCAGTGCACCGTCACGCGAGACCGGCGTGATCGCGGGTAGCGCCGCACCGTCTGACGCGCGTTGCGCCTCGAGTACCGCAGCCAAGCCGGCCAATGTGGGTGCAGCAAACAACGTCGCCAGCGGCAATGCGATGCCCAGCGCAGCTACCCGGTTCATTAAGCGCACCGCGAGCAGCGAATGACCACCGAGCGCGAAGAAATTGTCGTGCCGACCGACCGGCTCCACACCGAGCAATTCGGACCAAATCTGAGCCAGCGTGGTCTCGAGCTCGCCTTGTGGTGCTTCATACGCCTGGTGCGCAAACGCGTCAGCGCTGGGCGCCGGCAATGCGCGCCGATCCAGCTTGCCGTTTGGCGTCAGCGGCAACGCATCGAGTCGCACGAATGCACTGGGCACCATGTACTCGGGCAACGCGGCCGCCACATGCGTGCGCAACGTGCCCGCTAACGCGTCATCGGGATCGGCCACCACATACGCGACGAGCCGTTTATCTTGGCCTTCGCCTGTTGCCAATACCACCGCGTCGCGCACCTGCGTATGCTGAGCCACGCACGCCTCGATCTCACCGAGCTCAATGCGAAAGCCCCGGATCTTGACTTGATGATCGTTGCGGCCCAGGAATTCCAAGTTACCGTCCGGTAAATACCGCGCCAGGTCCCCCGTCTTGTACATCCGCGCATCGGGCTCAGAGGCGAACGGATCGCGCACAAAACGCTCGGCCGTCAACTCCGGGCGGTTTAGATAACCGCGTGCCACCCCGGCGCCACCGATATACAGCTCTCCCACCGCGCCCAGCGGCACCGGCTGCTTATATGCGTCTAGCAAATAAATTTTTAAATCAGGGATCCGCACGCCAATCGGACTGCCCATTTGAGTACTATCCTCAGGCCAGAGCGGTCGATAAGTTACATGCACGGTCGTTTCAGTAATCCCATACATGTTCACCAACTGCGGACCCTGCCCTGCGCGTGCGGCATACCACGCTTGCAAAATGGATGGCTCCAGCGCTTCTCCACCAAAAATCACATAGCGCAGTTGGTTCCTTAATGTACTTTGCGCTTGACTGGCAATAAATGTCTTGAACGCACTTGGGGTTTGATTCAATACCGTGACGCCCTGTTCACAGACTAATCGGTGGAAGTCTTGCGGTGAACGGGCAATAGGATAGGGAACTATGACGAGCTTGCCACCATAGCGCAATGCTCCCCAGAGCTCCCACACGGAAAAGTCAAACGCAAAGGAGTGAAACAGACACCAAGTATCGTTCTCGTCAAAGTGATACCAGGATTGTGTCGCATCGAATAGCCGCACCACCTGCGCGTGCTCGACCATCACCCCTTTGGGCGTGCCGGTCGAGCCCGACGTATAGATCACATACGCCAGATGTCGGGACGTCAGTGACGGCACCGACGGATTCGTCTCCCGCTGCGCCAGCAGCGTGTTCGGGTCCAGCACCGTAAGATGGGCCAAGGCCACCTCACCCAGCGCCGCCTGGCCCACTGCATCGGCCAACACAATGTCCGGCGCCGCATCCGCGAGAATATGCGCGAGCCGCGCGCCTGGATACGCTGGATCGAGTGGTACATACGCCCCACCCGCCTTCAGAATCGCCAACAGCCCCACCACCATCGCCGGGCTGCGCTGCACACAGATCGCCACCCGCGCATCGGGCTTCACACCTAATGCGATTAACTGATGCGCGAGGCGATTCGCCCGGGCATTCAACTGAGCGTAGCTGAGCGTCTGGCCCTCATAGACCAGTGCTGCCGACTCGGGCGTGCGCTCCACTTGCGCTTCAAACAGCTGGTGAATGCATTGGTGCGCCGGGTAGTCCTGCTGCGTCGCGTTCCACGTCTGCAGCAACAACGTGCGCTCGGCCGGCGACAGCAATTCGACGCGCGTGACAGGATGCGATGCGTCAGCAGCCATCGCCTGCAACATCGTCTGCAAATACCCGACGTGTCGCTCGATCGTCGCGCGATCGAACAGCGCCGTCGCATAGCCTAGCGCGCCGACCATCTCCTCGTCCGACTCGTACAGGTGCAGGTCCAGATCAAACTTGACCACGTCGTAAGCCCAATACGCTGGCGTGACCTCTACCTCCGGCAAATCCCACACGGCACGCTCGTTGCTCTGCCACGCAAACATCACCTGAAACAGCGGCGTATGCTCGAGCCGACGCGGCGGCTGCACAATCTCCACCACTTGCTCGAACGGCACATCCTGATGCGCTTGCGCTTCCAGCGTCGTGCGCCGCACCCGCTCGAGCAGCTGCGCCGCGCTCGGCTCGCCGAACACATCCACACGCAACGCCAGCGTGTTCACAAAAAAGCCAATCAATGGCTCAATCTGAGGATGGTGACGATTGGCGCTGGCCGTGCCAATGATCAGATCCTCTTGCCCCGACAGCCGCGCGAGCACCGCGCTCCACGCGGCCAGCACCGTCATGAATAGCGTCGCGCCTTGCGCTTGGCTCCAACGCTTGAGCTTACGGGTTGTCTGCGCATCGATCCGAATCGGCACGTAGGCACCGGCAAACGATTGCTGCGTCGGACGCGGCCGGTCAGTCGGCAACGTCAGCAGCACCGGTGCATCGGCCAGCTGCGTGCGCCAGTATTCGCTTTGCGCTTGCAGCCGCTCGCCCGAGAGCCACTGACGCTGCCACGCCGCATAATCCGGATATTGGATCGTCAGCGCCGGCAATGGATCGGCCGACTCACCACAGGCCGCGCGATACAACGTATTCAATTCGCGCACCAGCACGCCGATTGACCAGCCATCCGACACGATATGGTGCTGCACGAGCAGCATCACGTACTCGTCATCGGCCACTTGAATGCCGCACGCGCGCATCAACGGGCCACAGGCCAGGTCGAACGGCGCTTGGGCGGCCTCGGCGCTGAGTTGGGCGAGCTGAGCCGCCGCGTCAGCCACGCCGCGCAGGTCATGCCAGGTCATCGGCATCCCTGCCTCAGCGGGCAACAGCTGTACCTGCGGCTGACCCTCGACGCTGATGAACACCGAGCGCAGCGCTTCGTGACGCGCCCACAGCGCATCCAGTGCCAGCTGCCACGCGGTGATGTTAAGCGTGCCGCGCAGCCGCAGTGCCAGCGAGATATGATACGAGTCGCTCGCGCCGTTGAGGTGTGCAAGGAACCACAGCCTCTGCTGTGCGAACGACGACGGCAACGCACCGTCACGCGACACCGGCGTGATCACGGGCAGCACGGCGCGGTCCGTGCGGTGCGCATTCAATGCCGCGGCTAACCCGGCCAGCGTCGGCGCAGCAAACAACGTGGCCAGCGGCAATACGATGCCCAGCATGGCCACCCGGTTCATCAAGCGCACTGCCAGCAGCGAATGGCCACCCAACGCGAAGAAGCTGTCGTGTCGGCTGATTCTCTCCACGCCCAACAGCTCGGACCAGATTGCTGCTAACGTGGTCTCCAATTCACCCTGCGGCGCCTCGTACGCTTGATGCGCGAACGCTTGTGCATCGGGCGCCGGCAATGCCCGCCGATCCAGCTTGCCGTTCGGTGTCAGAGGGAATGCGTCAAGCTGAACGAACGCACTGGGCACCATGTAATCAGGCAACGCTGCCGCCACATGCGTGCGCAAGATACCTGCTAACGCGTCATCGGGATTGGCCACCACATACGCGACCAGCCGTTTATCCTGGCCTTCGCCCATGGCCAGCACCGCCGCCTCACGCACCTGCGTATGCTGAGCCAAGCATGCCTCGATCTCACCGGGCTCAATGCGAAAGCCGCGGATCTTGACTTGATGATCGTTGCGACCGAGGAATTCCAAGTTACCATCGGGCAAATACCGCGCCAAATCCCCGGTCTTGTACATCCGTGCATTGGGCTCGGCCGAGAACGGGTCGCACACAAAGCGCTCGGCCGTCAGCTCGGGACGATTCAGATAGCCACGCGCGACCCCCGCGCCGCCAATATACAGCTCACCCACTGCGCCCAGTGGCAACGGCTGACCGTAGCGGTCGAGCAGGTAAATGCGCGTGTTCGCAATCGGTCGGCCAATTGGGATACTGACGATGTCTTCCCGAATAGCGTTAATTCTATACGTCGTTGCAAACGTCGTACTTTCGGTCGGGCCATACCCGTTAATCAGTTGCCGCGGTGGCGTACCCTTTAGCACTTGCGCCACCACGCTGGCATCCAGTGTATCTCCTCCCACAATCAATGCCTTGAGTTGAGGGAAAATCGACCCTAGCTCTATAAACAACTGATTAAACAGTCCAACGGTGAGCCACAAAATGCTAATGCGCTGTTTCTGCAAGGTTTGAGCAAAAGCAGCAGGATTGAGCACCGTATCGCGATTGATAACGACAGCCGTGGCACCGTTGAGTAGCGGAGCCCAGACTTCAAAAGTACTCGCGTCAAATGCTGGGTTGGCTGCAAGCGCCACACGATCATCGGCCCCGACATCGAGATAACCATTGTTGATGACCAGTCGGGCAATGGAGCGATGCTCGACCATCACGCCCTTGGGCATACCCGTGGAACCGGACGTATAGATCACATACGCGAGATGGCGGGACGTCAGTGCTAGCACCGATGGATTGGTGTCCGCCCGCGCCGGCAATACATTCGGATCGAGC
Organism: Mycetohabitans sp. B3; assembly: GCF_021498065.1. Taxonomy (NCBI): domain Bacteria; kingdom Pseudomonadati; phylum Pseudomonadota; class Betaproteobacteria; order Burkholderiales; family Burkholderiaceae; genus Mycetohabitans; species Mycetohabitans sp. B3. Next base: position 6,210 of record NZ_JAHLKN010000115.1, read on the forward strand.
ACCGTGCGTGACGCGAGCGTCGCCTCACCGAGAGCGGCCCGACCCACCGCATCGGCCAACACAATGTCCGGCGCCGCATCCGTGAGGATATGCGCGAGCCGCTCGCCCGGATAGCTTGGGTCGAGCGGCACATACGCCCCACCCGCCTTCAGAATCGCCAACAGCCCCACCACCATCGCCGGGCTGCGCTCGACACAGATCGCCACACGCGCATCGGGCTTAACGCCCAACTCGATCAACTGATGCGCCAAGCGATTCGCCTGTGCATTGAGCTGCGCGTAGCTCAGCGTCCGCTCTTCAACCACCAACGCCGGCGCCTCAGGCGTGCGCTCGACCTGCGCTTCGAACAATTGGTGAATGCATTGATGCGCCGGATAGTCCTGCTGCGTCGCGTTCCACGTCTCAAACAGTAAGGTGCGTTCCTCTTTAGGTAGCATCTCTAACTGCTCGACCGGCCACTCGGGTGTCGTCTCCAGTGCCGCAGCCAGGCTCTCTAGCACCTGCTGCATATACCCGCACACCTGATCCGGGTCCAGCGACGTCACCACCTGCGCCGTCAGTCCCAGCGCTTGACCGAAATCTTCGACCGACAGTGTCAATGGGTAATTGGTGCGCTCCTGCGCGCTCAAGAGTTCAACGCCCGGCAGCCTGCCGCTCTCACCGATGCTAACCGCATTGTGCCGATAATTGAGCAGCGCACTGAACAGGGGCGTGCCCGCCGGCACCCCGCTACAGCGCTGTGCCAGCGCCAATGACGCATGCTCATGCTCGAGCAGCGCCGCCAGCCGCGCATGCGTCGCACGCACCGCTGCCTCCACACTGCTATCCAGGTCTACCCGCAGCGGCAGCGTATTGATAAACAAGCCCATCGCGCTGTCGGCGCCTTCCCCCGCTTGCATCCGCCCGAATAGCACCGTGCCGAACACCACGCGCTGTTGGCCACTGGCGCGTGCAAGCACCTGCGCCCACGCCAGATGGCACAGGCTGGCCAAACTTACGCTTAACCGCTTGGCGTGCGCGCGCAGCCGATCGTTCAGTGCTTGGGGCAGCATCCAGTGTGCTTCGGCAACCTGTACGCCGTCTCGATGTACGTCCGTGAGCCCAAATGGCAGCGTCGGCTCCTCAATATCCGCAAGTTGCTCGGTGAAAAAACGCTCATGCCCAGTTTGACTGACACCCAGGCGCGCCTGCGCCACCAGGTTACGGAACGGTTGTGCTGCTGGCAGCGTTTCGCCTTCACCTTCGATAAACGCACGCACCTCCGCGTGCATCACCTCCAGCGTCGAGTGATCGCCAATTAAGTGATGCAGCAGCTGGACCGCTAACCACCGGCCATCGGTATCTTGTGCAATCGCAAAACGCAGCAGCGGCGCTTGCGTCAGGTCCAGCTGCGTATGACGCGGATCGAAGCGTCGCGCCAACTGCTCGGCAATCGGCCCCTCCTTCGCCTCCAGCGCAAGTTTGGTCACCGACAGCGGCGCCTGCCGCCACACCACTTGCACGGGCGTGGACAGCCCTTCCCACACAAACGCGGTGCGCAGAATGTCGTGCCGGTTGATGACCTGCTGAACGGCAGCCAGATACTGATCAAGCCGCTCGCGCGTGTCAAAGGCCAGCTGCGCAATCGCCAGGTACGGATCCTCGTCAGTGGCCAACAGATGGTGAAACAGGATGCCGTCTTGCAATGGTGACAACGCATAGATATCCTGGATGTTCGCGACACCATCGGGCACCTGTTGAACGATCCGGTCAATCTCGGCTTGCGTCAGCTCGATCAGCGGCAGCAAGTCTGGTGTGAGCGCCGTCGTCTCACGCGTGATGCGATTCGCTGACACCGCCACGTCGCGATGCTGACCTAACGACTGGGCCAGAACGCTGAGCACCGGTGTATCGAACAACGTGCGCACCGATAACTCCAAATCAACACGCCGCAAGCGCTCGATTAACCGTATTGCGAGCAATGAATGCCCACCGAGCGCGAAGAAATTATCGTGCCGACCGACTCGTTTGACACCCAGCAACTCGCTCCAGATCGCCGCTAGCGTGGTCTCGAGCTCGCCCTGTGGCGCTTCATATACTTGCAACGCAAAAGCCGCGCCATCTGGCGCCGGCAGCGCACGCTGGTTCAGCTTGCCGCTCAGCGTCAAAGGCAGCGTGTCAAGCTGCACGAACGCGACCGGCACCATGTAATCCGGCAGCGCTTGACTGAGATAAGCTTTGAGCTCAACCGGTGTCATCACCCCACCGTCAGCCGCGACCCAATAGGCCACCAAACGTCTGTCACCCGGACAATCCTCGCGC
>NZ_JAHLKN010000116.1:0-1022 GCF_021498065.1 Mycetohabitans sp. B3
AGCTGGATCGGCGCGCGTTACCTGAGCCAGATGCTGGTGCACTCGCGCATCATGTTTATGAAGCGCCGCGAGGCGAATGGGAGACCACGCTGGCCCAAATCTGGGCCGAATTGCTCGAAGTGGAGCGTGTGGGTCGGCACGACAGCTTTTTTGCACTCGGGGGCCATTCGCTGCTGGCGGTGCGCTTGATGAACCGAGTCAGCGCGCTGGGTGCCGACGTGCCGCTTGCGGCCCTCTTTGCATCGCCGACGCTGGCCGCGTTTGCGGCGGTGGTGAGTGCGCAACTGAACCAGCAAACCAGTGCGCTGCCTGAGATCACACCGGTCCCACGCGAAGGCGTCTTACCGCTGTCGTTCGCGCAGCAGCGGCTATGGTTTCTCGCACAACTTGATAAGACCAGTGCTAACTATCATATCCCGCTTGTCCTGCATGTGCGTGGGCCATTAAACCGAGTCGCATGGCAGCAGGCATTGGATGCGCTCCTCGCCCGTCATGAAGCGTTGCGCTCGACGTTTGTGAGCGTCGAGGGTCAGCCGCAGGTGCAGTTGTTGCCGGCTGACACGGGCGTGCCGCTGCGCTGGCATGATTTGCGTGGAGTACCCGATGCCGATGCGCAGCTGTCGCGTCTGACTACCGATGAAGTGCACGCGCCGTTCGATTTGGCGCGTGGACCGCTGATGCGTGCATGCGTTATTCGGCTCACCGATGACACCTATCAGTGCGTGCTCGCGCAGCATCATATTGTGTCGGACGGCTGGTCGCTTGAAGTGCTGATAAGAGAACTCAGTGCATTGTACGCGGCAAGCGTTGGGGCGCAAGCCGATCCGCTGCCAGCGCTGACGATCCAGTATCCAGATTACGCGGCTTGGCAGCGTCAGTGGCTATCGGGCGAGCGGCTACAGGCGCAGAGCGACTACTGGCGCACGACACTGGCTGATGCGCCGGTGCTGCTGGAACTACCGACGGACCGGCCGCGCCCGGCACAACAGTCGTTTGCTGGTGCCCACGTGCCGGTGCAGATC
>NZ_JAHLKN010000117.1:0-470 GCF_021498065.1 Mycetohabitans sp. B3
CCGGTACCCAGTGCGCTGTCACCGCCGGCGCCGCCGAGGCCGCCCTGGCCACCGTGGCCGCCGTCGCCACCACCGCCGAACAATCCGCCACTACCGGACACGCCGCCGTCGCCGGCTTGACCACCCTCACCGCCCTGGCCGCCGGTGCCGGCTCCGCAGCCGTCATCGACCCCTCCGGCGCCGCCCTGGTCACCGCTACCGCCATCTCCGCCGTCCCCGCCCAAGCCGTTAGTGGCGCCGGCGACGGCGTCGCCCCCATCGCCGGCCTGGCCGCCGGCGCCGCCTTGACCGCCGGTGGAGCCGTCAGCGCCAGCGGGGCCGATAGCACCGGCGCCGCCTAGGCCGCCGTTCCCGCCATCGCCGCCGGAGCCCGCGGAACTGCCGATGGTGGTGGTGGCGCCGCCTTTGCCGCCGTCGCCGCCGTCGCCGCCCATTCCCGCGGTACCGGCAGTGCCGCCGGAGCCACCCGA
>NZ_JAHLKN010000118.1:0-6098 GCF_021498065.1 Mycetohabitans sp. B3
CGATGAGGTCGCTGCCTTTCACGTGCAACTCGTTGCCCGCCTCGATCGTCACGCTGTCCTTGACCGAACCGACCACGCTGCCGTGATGCGTGAGCGACGAGGATTGCGCCTGGTCCGATTGCGCGCGCGAGCCAATCGTCACGGCCAGTCCGTCTCCGGATAGCAGGCCCGATTCCTTCTTGTCGTAGTAGGTCGACGACTGTACCCTGTCCTGCGAGGTCGTCATGTTGACATCGCGGCCCGCCTGCAACTTCACATCATTCGTGCCGACCACATGGCTGCCCGTGATATTGATGTCCCGGCCACTTGCCACCGTCACGCCGTCGGCTGAAATCGTGCTGCCTTGACTGTAGACCGCCGTCCGATCAATACCGCTCGCGGCCTGGGATCCGCTCACGACATTGCTGTGGCTATGCGTCTCGTGCGAATTCAACACGTGCGTTTTAGTCACCGCGCCCACGTTCACGTCTGCGGCCGCCAGCAGGTTCGCACGGCCCTTGTCCAGACTGATCGCACTGCCGCTGACCGTGATGTCCTGACCCGACACGATATTGACGGTATTGCCGCCCTTGAGTGTCGTACCCGTGAGTGTCTGATTCAACGTATGCAGCGTCTCCGCATAGCTGCCATGACTGTCGCTGCCCGAACTGTTACTGTTCGTGGTCGTTGTCGCGCTCGCCGAGCCGAGTGACACGTCCCCCTTGGCGACAAGGTTGCCGCCTTGCCCGAGGTCGATCTGCGCACCCTTCGCCGTGAGGTCGCCGCCAACGTTGATATTGGACATACCGCCGACCTTGAGTGAGCTGCCGACAATACGATTGATGTCCGTGTTCGATACACCATTCGCACGCTGTACGATTTTGTGCTCGCCGATCTGCTGCGCGCCGAGCGTCCAGTGACCGCCGATGTCGGTACTGAGATCGCCGCCAACCACAAGATTGCCCGCATGCTGCTGGACGTCCCCACCAGTCACGATGCTCGCGTCACCCGCCACCTCCAATTTCGCGGTCGGTCCCAGCCTCGTCGTGACACGCGTCGCGCCGTCACGGCTCACCTGGTGCGTCGTCTTCGTCGCGGTATCAAGAACCAGATCTTTCCCCGCATCCAGTTGCAGGCTGCCGGCCTTCACGTTGGCCGACGTCAGGTCGATCTTGCCCTCGGTCGTGAGCGACATCAAGTCGCCGCTTTGCAGCACGCCAAACGCGTTGTCGATTTGCTTGCCCTGAATGGCGAGCGTATGCTCTGCCTTGACGGTGCCGCTGTTCGTGAACGACTGCACATTTTGCAGATCGATATTTGTCGCGGTAATCAGCGGGCCGTCCATGTTTTGCTGGCTAGCCTTCGCCAGATACACGACCGGCACTAAAACCGACTGACCGTCGACCACGCGCGTCTCCATCATCACCACGTTGCCCGTCAGCTTCGACACCTGTTCGGCTGACAAGCTCACGCCAATCGGCAAATCAAGCGACTTGGACAACTCGGCACCGGCGGCCATCAGGGATTGGTACATTGACTGCACATTCGTGTGCGGACCGAGCACCGCCTTGCCCGTGAGCGCCGTAACCTGATTGCGCACCAGTTGCTGTTCGTAGAACCCATCGCCGAGACGTTTCGCGAGGGGCGTCAGATCGACGCCGATCTGCTTGAAGAAGTAATCGCTCGAAATGAAATGCTTGTGGTTCGTGAACGCGGGGTTCGTCTCGATCACATAGCTTGGGTTTGGTGCGGGATTCGGTCTGAACAACCCGCCTTGCGGAATCGTCAAGTTGTTCAGCACGTTTAGCGCCGTGGCACTCGCGATGATTGGATCGACGATCGTCGATACGCTGCCCCGTACTGGCATCCCCGGCAATTCCGTCCCGCTCACATTGCCGTTGAGCGAGCTGATCTCCGGCCCTGACACCGACTGGCCGGGGGGCAGGCCGAGCGACGGAATCGATGGGTTGCTCGTCGGGTTGTTGATGCTCACGCCCGTGCCGGAAATCGTGCCGTTGGCCCCCCAGGTCGCGTCGTAACCCGGCAGCCTGTAATCTTTGATGTCGGCAGGTGCCGCTTGCGTATAGCCTCCCGGACGGCCAGTGACGAACGGCGCATCGCCAAACGGCAACTGCCAGTTGTGTTCACTGTTGTCGTAGTTGTTGTAATGATACTGCCCCGAGTACCTCACTCTGACCATCGGCGCCTGCTGGCCGGTGGCGGCCCAACCATCCATGTCCAGGTGAGTGGGTTGCTGGATATCGCCGGCTGCCGCCACATTGCTCCAATAGTTTTGCAGCAGGCCGACTGCCGACGCGTCGAGGGCTCCACCCGAAATGATTTGTCCGGCTGGGCTGATGTCCGTCACAGTGTTTGCGACCGCCTTGCCCTCGTAGGTCGTGTACTGATATCCGCTGTTCCACTGACCGCCTTGCGGCGGCTCGATGAATGCGCCGCCAATCATGTGCGTCATGTCCGGCCTGGGCATGGGGGGCCAAGGGACATTGTGACCGTAGCAGGCCTCCATATAAATCGCAGTGCAGCCTTGCATGCTGATGTTGTGTCGCGCTAGCAAGGCCGGGTCAACGTTTTCGGTGAAGCCCGAGGTCCTCATCACGCGGCGCGTGTTCAAGACCCTGTCGGCATGCAACTGCATTGGGCCACCGGACTCGATCCGCGCGGACTGGTTGTTGATCAGTGCAGCTCTCGTGTAGTGACCATTGGCATCCTTGCCCCCGGCCAACACGACCTTGCCCATGCCGACGATTCCCGTTTGTGCCATCGTGTCAATGGCCGTCGTGTCGTCGCGGTTCTCGATGTCGCGCGCGAGAATTTCCAGCAGGCCTTGGCTATCCGAGGCGCCCATCAGCGCCGTCGGCCCCAGATTGGACACCGTACCGTGCGCCTGAATCGTCGCACTGCCGCCAACCAGCGTTCCGGTATTGGTCAGATGGCCCGAATGCGTACGGAGCCAATTAACCGCCGAGATCGAACCAGAGTTGACGATATTGCCTGCATTGACGCTCAGATTAGGGACCCATTGCAGGTTCGCGTGGTTCGTGAACGTGCCCGGCAACGTGAAGGTCAAGCCGTGACCGACCTTGAACTGCGTGTCGGAAGCTATCGTGTAATCGCCTTGCAGATGCAACGTTGCATCGTTGGCCGCGCCGTATGTGCCGCCGCCTTGCAGCGTGGCCGCCGCTACCGTCAGGTTGCGCGTCGAGCTAATCAAGCCATCCGTGTTCGTCACTGCGCCAGTCATTGTCACGTCCACGTCGCCGTTAGAGTTGGCGAGATTGCCGATTTTGCCGCCACGATTGTCCAGCGTGGCCCCTTGAACGTGGAGCGTCGCGCCGCTCAGTTGGCCACCTTGCGCGTTGACAATCGACGCCGCACTTACCGTCACATCGCCGTTGCCCGTAATCTTGCCCATGCCGGCAACACCGCCCGCATGACTGTTGACGATTTGGTTTGTACCTTGCACAGTCATGTTGCCCGTGCCGAGATCGTTGATCGAACCGTCAGTATTGTCGATCGACGCGGATTGAATCTCGAGCGTACTCGTATCGCCGGGCGTCGGTTGGCCCGCCTGAATATGGCCGGCCTGGTTCACGAGCGCGCCTTCATTCGTCAATGACAGGGACATGTCCGAGCGCAGCAGTCCTTGCGTATTATTGACATCGCCCTTGATCGTAGCAATGATGCCGCGCTGGGCCGACACGACCCCTTGTACGTTGCTTAGGTCGCCGGCTTCAATAAGCACCTGGCCCGTGCTTTCGATCCGGCCCGATGTGTTGTTCAGCCGGCCTGCGCTGTGACTTGGCGCCACCGTCAGCGTCCCTGTGCCGGCATGCGTAATCGTGCCCCCTGAATTGATCAGCTCAGCGGGAGCGAGCGTTAGCTCATGGCTGTTGGTCTTGAGCGTGCCGTCGTTCGAGTTGTCGATCTTGCCACTTACCTCAACGGTCATCGGCAACGCTTGCCATTGCGTGATTTTGCCGCCGCGGTTCGTAAGGTCCGCCGCCTTCAATGCAAGCTGGTTGGCTTCGATCGTCCCTTCGTCGTTATCCAGCGTTGAATCGACCGTCAGGCTTAAATGGGGTGCGCCGATCGAACCACCGTGATTCGACAGCGTGGTGCTATGAAGGATCGCCGCCCCCGCGCTTGCCTTCAATATGCCGTTGTCGTTCGTCAACGTGCCGCCGAGCGTCGCGGTGAGTCCGGTTTGGCCGACCAGGGATCCCGACGTATTGTTGAAGGTGTTCGTTTGGACGACGATCTGGCCGTTGCTGTCGATCTTACCACTGACGTTCGAAATCGAGCCTGTGCCATTGCCGAGCGTGAGCATGCCGTTGCCTGCGTGATAAAGCGTACCGCCGTTATTAATCAACGCCGCGGGGGCAAGTTTCAGATTCGTGCTGTTGGTCTTGAGCGTGCCGTCGTTCGAGTTGTCGAGCGTGCCGCTAACGTTGACGGCGATCGGATCGGTTCCGGTCTGCGTTATGGAGCCGCCGCGATTGAGCAAGTCGGTCCCGTTCAACGACAACCGATCTGCCTGTACGGTCCCGGAACGATTGTCCAGCGTCGTTCCGTTCAATGTGGCCGCTTGCCCTACGATCGTGCCGCCGGCATTATAAAGACGCGAACCCGCATCGACCGTGACGTTCTGAGCGGCCTTCAGCAGTCCGTTGCCATTGTCAACAAACTGCTGTCCGATCACGCGCAGATTCGCCGTGGTCGACATCGTGCCGTGATTAGCGACAATTCCTCCTTGCACCGTCACGTCGCCGTTGCCACTAATCACACCGCCTTGCTCGCCGTTCGCCGCCGTGCCCGCTGTGTTCGTCAACTGGCCGCTCGTCGTGACGGATAGGCTGTCGCGGTTGAGCGACGTCACCCGACCGCCAGAATTGTCCAGCGATGCGCCGTCAATAGTCATGTGGCTGGCGCTCTCGATGATGCCTTGCTGGTTCAAGATTGCACCGCCGTGCACCTCGACCGTACTTTGCGACAGCAGCTCGCCGCTCTGATTGGCAACTTGTCCGCCTGTCTTTACTAATAGCGGACCTTGCGCCGAGACTTTGCCGCTTTGGTTCGACACGCTGCCGCCCATCAGCGTCATGTCCGCGTCACTCGACAGCTTGCCGTGATCGTTAATTAATGCGCCCGATGCGGTCGCCTTGATCCCGCCTTGCACGCTCGCTGTCGCGGCCGATAGATCTAAGTCGCCCGCGTTGGCGTTCAACGTCAGGCCGCCATTTGCGATGGTAAGGCTACCGGCAAGATTCACGTTGCTGCCCGTCAGGGACACGTTGTTGCCCGCCAGGGACACGTCGCTACCCGTCAGAGGCACGTCACTGCTCGTTAGGGGCACGTTGCTGCCTGCGCCGTGCTTGCCGGTCACGCTCAACAGCCCCGTCGCCGTCACTTGCAGGTCGCCGGATTGGCCCATTGAGCCGTCGCCATTCACGCCCGCGCCGAGCGTACCAGTCGAATGGACGCTGCCGGCGTTCACCGTGACATCCTTCTGGGCCGTCAACATTCCGCTGTGGACGAGGTCGGCGCCCGTATTCACAGACAGGTACTGTCGACTATCGATCGTACCGCGATTGTCGATCCCGCCAGCGGCCGACAGCCCGATATTGCCGCTCGCCTGCGTCTTGCCCGTCAACACCAGGCGGCCTTCGCTCGTCAGCGTCAAATCACCGGCCTGCGCGCTAATCGTACCCGCGCTGTGCACTCCCACACCGTGTTCGGTGCCAACCATCACAATCCGATCGGCGTACATACCGCCGAGTTGGCCAACGTCAATCGATACGCTTGGCGCCGGCCCGTCGCCTTGAATGGTCGTGGCCACTAGCGTGTCGTAAGGCACTTGGTTCGCGCCGGTCACCACGTTCAAGTTTTTGGCGTAAATTTCGGTGTTCACCTGCACCGCGCGCGCGATCAGGTCGACTTGATCGATGTTCAACGCATTAAACTTTGCACCATGCACAGTCACCAGCCCACGCGACACATTGAAGCCGGCTAGTGAGCCGTCTGCGCCATAGTACGGTTGTCCGGTCGTTAGCGTCGCCCGGCTCGTGTTAATAAAGCCCCCGCCGTTCACGATAATGCCC
>NZ_JAHLKN010000119.1:0-475 GCF_021498065.1 Mycetohabitans sp. B3
CAACGTGGGTTGGCGATGGGTATCCGTCAGACGGCGCAACCACTGGGAATCGCCCTAGGTGCGCTGGTGATCCCCGAGCTGGCCGAACACAGCATTCACAACGCGTTGATGTTTCCCGTTGCCTTGTGCACGATCGCCGCGGTAGCCAGCCTGGTCGGCGTGGTCGACCCGCCCCGCAAGTCCCGCAAAGTGGCCAGCAAGGAAGAACTTGCCGGCCCGTATCGGGGTTCGGCGGTGTTGTGGCGAATTCATGCGTCCTCGGCGCTGCTGATGATGCCCCAGACCGTGACCGTCACGTTCATGCTGGTTTGGCTGATGAATCATCACGGCTGGCCGGTTGCCACTGCCGGAATCCTGGTGATCGTCTCGCAGCTGCTGGGCGCGCTGGGCCGCATCGCGGTAGGCCGCTGGTCCGACCGCGTGGGTTCGCGGATGCGACCGGTGCGCGTCATCGCGATCGCGTCGGCTGCCGCCC
>NZ_JAHLKN010000120.1:0-556 GCF_021498065.1 Mycetohabitans sp. B3
ATGCATCCACCAGTTGTTTGAAGCGCAGGTCGAGTGCATGCCCGAGGCGCCAGCGCTGGTCTATGAAGACCAAACGTTCAGTTATGCACAGCTGAACGCCCGAGCCAATTGCTTGGCACACCAGCTGATCGAGTTAGGTGTCAAGCCCGATACCCGAGTGGCGATCTGTGCCGAGCGTAGTCCCGCGCTGGTGGTGGGGCTGCTGGCGATTTTAAAAGCGGGGGGCGCGTATGTGCCGTTGGATTCCGCGTATCCGAGTGAGCGCTTGGTGTATATCCTCACCGATGCGGCACCGGCGATTGTGCTCGCGGATGCGGCCGGGCGCGCTGCGTTGGGCGACGCGGCGCTGGCAGAATGTACGGTGCTCGATCCAGCCACCCTGCCGGCATGGCCAGACACGAATCCGTCGGTAGCCGCGCTCACCGCCCGGCATTTGGCATATGTGATCTATACGTCGGGCTCGACCGGCACGCCCAAGGGCGTGATGGTCGAACATGCGCAAGTGGTGCGGCTGTTCGAGGCGACGCAACCGTGGTATGGCTTTAACGAGCATGAT
>NZ_JAHLKN010000121.1:0-456 GCF_021498065.1 Mycetohabitans sp. B3
GCGACAGCGCACAACACTGAACCTAGGGTGAACCCCAACACCGAAATCATGAAGAGTCGCTTGGTGCCGATCCGGTCGGCCGCCCAGCCTGACAACGGGATAGCCGCGGCTTCGGTCAGTGTGTAGGCGGTCACCGTCCAAGCGACGACGGCTTGATTTGAGCCAAAGGTGACGATCAGACTGCGCTGCGCGACACTGACGGCAGTGTTGGCCAAATTCACTGCGACCGAAGCGAACACGCAGATTCCAGCAATCCGAAGCAGCGAACCGTCGAGCCTATCGGCGTGGCGCTCTCCCGCCGCCACTGAACTCCCCGTGCTCCCATCGGGCCGCCCCGGCAGATTCTGTTGCAACGCGGTAGCTTTCGCAGGAGTGGTATTCATCGGCAGCCGCTATACGCACGGCCTGGACAGCATCGGACCACCCAGGTTCGGCGGCTCGGTAGCGTGAACCAAC
>NZ_JAHLKN010000122.1:0-374 GCF_021498065.1 Mycetohabitans sp. B3
CCTGCGGGTGCGCCGTTAAGCACGCTTCGATCTCCCCCGGTTCAATGCGAAAGCCGCGAATCTTCACTTGCTCATCGTTGCGCCCCAAGAACTCCAAATTACCGTCCGGTAAATACCGCGCCACATCCCCGGTCTTATACAGCCGTGCACCCGCTTCATCGGAGAACGGATCCGGCACAAAGCGCTCAGCAGTCAACTCCGGGCGGTTCAGGTAGCCCCGTGCCACCCCGGCGCCACCAAGATACAGCTCACCGACCGCACCCAGTGGCACCGGCTGCCCGTGCGCATCGAGCAGATAAACGCACGTATTCGCAATCGGCCGGCCAATCGGGATGCTGGCGTTTGTTTCCGGCACGGACGTGATCTTGTAAGTC
>NZ_JAHLKN010000123.1:0-664 GCF_021498065.1 Mycetohabitans sp. B3
ACCAGCCGCTTATCCGAGCCCTCACCGGTTGCCAGCACCACCGCATCACGCACCTGCGGATGCGCCATTAAGCACGCTTCGATCTCACCCGGTTCAATGCGAAAGCCGCGAATCTTCACTTGCTCATCGTTGCGCCCCACAAACTCCAAATTACCGTCCGGTAAATACCGCGCCACATCCCCGGTCTTATACAGCCGTGCACCCGCGTCATCGGAGAACGGATCCGGTACAAAGCGCTCAGCGGTCAGCTCGGGGCGGTTCAGATAGCCGCGTGCCACCCCCGCGCCACCAATATACAACTCGCCGACCACGCCTAACGGCACCGGCTGGCCGTGCGCATCGAGCAGATAAACACGCGTGTTCGCAATCGGCCGCCCAATCGAGACCTCACCGCTGAAATCACGTGCACCACGCCATGCTGTGGCACAAACGGTCGTCTCCGTGGGACCGTAGGCATTAAAGACCGTGCCTTGTTCAGATAAATCTCGAACCAACGTTGCACTGGGTGCTTCACCTGCCAGAATCAGCGTCAAGGGCGGACCAAAGCTGGCCAACTCTGCGCCATGTTGAAGCAGTGCAGGCGGTAAAGTCGCGTGTGTAATCGCATGGCTTGTCAAATAGTCCCGCAGAGCATGCCGATCCTGCCGGGCCGCCTCGGGTGGCA
>NZ_JAHLKN010000124.1:0-400 GCF_021498065.1 Mycetohabitans sp. B3
GCGCTGTCGGTGTTGAAGGTGTTGGTCAACGGCAAGCGCGTCGCGCACTTTGCCAGCCGCAACGGCAAGTTGCGCATCGGGTTGACCTCGAAGCTGGCTACCGGAGTGGCGTTTTCGGTTCTCGTGCGTTACAGCGGAGCGCCGCGGCCCCTGCAAACGCTCTGGGGTGAAGTCGGATTCGAGGAACTGACCGAAGGGGCGCTGGTGGCCGGCCAACCCAACGGCGCGGCCTCGTGGTTTCCGTGTAACGACCATCCCAGCGCGAAAGCGGCGTTTCGCATCCAGATCAGCACCGAGAGCTCCTACCGGGCGATTGCCAACGGCAAGCTCGTCGGGCAGCGGGTACGGGCGTCACCGACCGTGTGGACCTACGAGCAGCCCGAACCCACCTCGACCTACC
>NZ_JAHLKN010000125.1:0-500 GCF_021498065.1 Mycetohabitans sp. B3
GGACCGCTGCGAGCGAACCCTGACCGATGACGACGTAGCCCGCATCGGCGATACCTATCACGGCTGGTTCGGATCCGCATCAGCCGTCGCGAAAGGTGCTGTTTACCAGGATATTCCGGGATTTTGCAGGTCGGCATCGTTGGATGAGATCCGCGCCGAGGGGTACGTGCTCACGCCGGGGCGCTATGTGGGGACTGGAGCGTCCTGTGCTGACGGCGAACCGATCGGCGACAAACTCACAAGGTTGACCACCCAGTTGCTGGCCGCGCTGGATGAATCGACAAAACTGGACGAGGCGGTGCGTGCGCAGTTGGGGCGGGTGCGGTGGAGGTGAGGCTCGGCGAGCACCTCGAATTCCGCAGCGGCAGTTGCTCTCCGCCGCGACGCGCCCGGGGCCGGGTTCCCGTATACGGTGCGAACGGGCCGATCGGCTTCGCGGCCGAACACAACGTCAGCGGTCCGCTGATTGTGGTGGGGCGCGTTGGATCCTAATGCGGCAG
>NZ_JAHLKN010000126.1:0-505 GCF_021498065.1 Mycetohabitans sp. B3
GTCCTACCCTTTCCCGAGGGGAGAGTTGGAATTTCGTGGGCTAGATCACGGCGCCACCGGATCGGGCCCAGTCACCGGGTCGGCGGCTAAATCGGTTCATACACAGCTATTTTCGGGACAAACGTAGCCATGAATTCCGGCATGCCGATGTGATGCGAGCCGATACCGCCTAACCGCGCGGCAGCCCGAGTATCCGTTCAGCGATGATGTTGCGCTGAATTTCAGAGGTGCCTCCGGCGATGGTGCCGGCGAAGCTACGCGCGTAGCGGTCGAATCAGCTGCCATAGTGGTTGTCCAGGTTCAACGCAGCGATGGGTGCCGTGAGCGAGGGGTGCACCAGACCGTCGCCGCCTGCCGAGTCGAGCGCATCTTCGCAGGCACGCTGCAAAGCCTCCGAGCCCAGCAGCTTGAGCACCGACTGCGCGGGCACATCCTCCTGTCCACGCGCCGCCGAGGCCAGTGTCGCGGACCCGAGCAGTCGCATCGCCTGGGTATCCATCACCAA
>NZ_JAHLKN010000127.1:0-418 GCF_021498065.1 Mycetohabitans sp. B3
GCCCAGCGAGAAAGACAAGGCTTCGGGGGACTTCGTCTGGGACGAGGACGAGTCGGAGGCATTGCGCCAGGCGCGCAAGGACGCCGAACTGACGGCATCCGCCGACTCGGTCCGCGCCTACCTCAAGCAGATCGGCAAGGTGGCGCTGCTCAACGCCGAGGAAGAGGTTGAGCTCGCCAAGCGCATCGAGGCCGGTCTCTACGCGACACAGCTGATGGCTGAGTTGACAGACCGCGGCGAGAAACTGCCCGCAGCCCAGCGCCGCGACATGATGTGGATCTGCCGCGACGGTGATCGTGCGAAAAACCACCTGCTGGAAGCCAACCTGCGTCTGGTGGTCTCGCTGGCCAAGCGCTACACGGGCCGCGGGATGGCGTTTCTGGACCTCATCCAGGAAGGCAACCTGGGCCAGATCCGT
>NZ_JAHLKN010000128.1:0-602 GCF_021498065.1 Mycetohabitans sp. B3
CGTCGTTCGCTCCTCGTGCGAAGGCTACCTCTTGCTGGGGCGGCTTGATCGTATGATTAAGCGTCATGGATACCGGATTGAGTTGGATGAGATTGAATCATGTCTGGCTGCCCATCCTGACCTGACCGCCTGTGCGGTGGTCAGCTCCGGTTCCGACGGGAACACCACCATCACGGCATTTGTCGTGACTCGCGATATCCCGGTCTGCCCCACCGATTTGAGTCGGTTCTGTTACAACCGACTCGCACAGTACATGGTGCCCGACCAATTTCGCTACCTTCCTGATCTGCCCCGCACCTCGACGGGCAAGACCCACTATCAACTTTTGAAGCGTCAGTGCAATGCCAAACCCGCCTGATGAACGACGAGTCGCGCTGCGCGAGCATGCCGCCTGTTTTGCCCGCGACCAGCTCAGTATAGACATCGCAGCCGCCGAGCGTGCCAGCACTTTTCATCGGGACGGCTGGCGCCGATGCGCAGAATTTGGCCTGTTCAGTATGGCCCTACCCGAGGAGTACGGGGGAGCGGGCGCGCCGCTGTCCGACCTGCTTGCCGTCATGGACGGCCTGGGATACGGCAGCGAAGACTTGGGACTGCTGTTC
>NZ_JAHLKN010000129.1:0-393 GCF_021498065.1 Mycetohabitans sp. B3
GCCAAATACGCTCCGGGGGCAATTCTGTGACATCCGCCGGCGTGCTCTCCAAGATCGACTTCACCGATCTGGACAACTTCGCCGACGGTTTCCCGCACGCGCTGTTCGCGATCCATCGCCGCGAAGCACCGGTGTACTGGCACGAGCCGACCGACAACACCCTCGACGGAGAAGGCTTCTGGTCGGTGGCCACGTACCCGGAAACTCTCGAGGTGCTTCGTGATCCGGTGACCTACTCATCGGTTACCGGCGGCCAGCGTCCCTTTGGTGGCACCTTGTTGCAGGACCTGGCCATTGCGGGACAGGTGCTCAACATGATGGATGACCCGCGGCATGCGCATATCCGGCGGCTGGTCAGCTCCGGGTTGACACCGCGGATGATCCGCCGGGTGG
>NZ_JAHLKN010000130.1:0-547 GCF_021498065.1 Mycetohabitans sp. B3
AACGCACGACCATGTCCAACGCACGTACAACCCACGCACACATACCGCCACATACGGCCACAACCAGTCAAAGGGGCTGTGGAGCAATGAACTACGCATTCTTGCCGCCCGAAGTTAACTCAGCGCGGATGTACAGCGGCCCCGGTTCTGCGTCGCTACTGGCCGCCGCGGCAAGCTGGGACATGGTCGCGATCGAGTTGGCATCGGCGGCCGAGGGCTACCGCTCGGTGATCTCAACCCTCAGCGGTATGTACTGGTGGGGCCCCGCCTCTGCGGCAATGCTGGCCGCGACCGGTCCGTTTATCGGCTGGCTGGAGATAACCGGCGCGCTGGCCAGCGAAACCGCCAACCAGGCCGCCGCGGCGGCCGCGGCCTACGAACAGGCCTACGCGATGACGGTTCCGCCGATCGTTGTTGCGGCAAATCGCGCCCTGCTGGTAGCACTGGTCGCTTCAAACATCTTCGGGCAGAACACCGCAGCGATCGAGGCTACCGAGGCAGAGTATGCCGAGATGTGGGCCCAAGACGCCGGAGCAATGTATGACTA
>NZ_JAHLKN010000131.1:0-520 GCF_021498065.1 Mycetohabitans sp. B3
GTGCACCATGATTGCCGCGTTCCACCTGATCCAGGTCCGGTAGCGGCGCTCGACATCCTCATCGCCGGGAAACCATGGCTCCAACTCGGTGGGGATGGTGTTGACGTAATCCGTTGAGGTCAATGACGGGATGGCGACGCGTTGTTCGCCCGCCCGCTCGAGCAGTCGCAGCATCAAATAGCGCGCCCGCGCCGGTCCGGAGTGCTCCAAGAGTGCGTCGAATGACTCCAGCCATTCCGAAGTTTCCTCGGGGTCAATATCGGGCAGGTAGGACGCCACGCCTTCGCGAATGACCCGAACGCGGTCGGGTTCGCTTGCGCTGCTTGAGGTTTTGGCAAGATCGTGGCGGACGAACTCGGTGGTCAAACTTCCGCTCCTGTAGTCGGCGGGCTATCGGGTGGGGTGATCGTCTTCCTATCGTGCCGCACCGACGTTTCGAGTAGATAGCCGCCGTCCGGTCGATGCCGTGAGATGGCTCCGATGGCCGCTGTGACAACGAATTGGATGCGTTGAAGCCAGT
>NZ_JAHLKN010000132.1:0-554 GCF_021498065.1 Mycetohabitans sp. B3
GCCCATATCCCTTGCGCAAGATGATCATTCCGAGCGGCACCGTCAACCGTGCGCCGGCCAGAAACATCCGGCCGAACCGGCGGACCGAGGCCTGCGTTTCCGCGTCTGGCCCAACCATGAACCCGGGCGTGTCACACAGTGAGATCACCGGCAACCGAAACGATTCGCAGAGCATGAGGAAGTCGGTCGCCTTGTCCGATGCTTCGGCATCGATGGCACCACCGAGGTGGTGACTGCTATTGGCGATCAAACCGTAGGCAACACCCTCGATCCGAACGAGTGCGGTGACGATGCCCACCCCATAGTCGGCGCGCAACTCCAATACCGAACCGACGTCCACAATGGACTCGATCGCACGGTGAACATCGTAGGCGCGCAACCAATTCTCCGGCACCACCTGGCGGGCCAACCGCGGATCCGGCGCCTGCCAACCCTCGACCTTGCCCTGGAAGTAGCCGAGATACCGTTTGGCAAGCGACACCGCATGGGCTTCGTCGCGGGCGACCAGACTTACCACGCCGTTTCGTCGTTGAACATCGATCGGGCCGATCGCC
>NZ_JAHLKN010000133.1:0-445 GCF_021498065.1 Mycetohabitans sp. B3
GCGGCGGGTACGCGTGTGGGTAATGCATGCTTCAAGGCGGCGGCGCATGGCGCCCAACGTGGTGGCAAGAATGCATCCACGTTCATATTCCATGGCACTTTCAAAGACCTTGACGCCTCGTCCTTCTCGTCCCAGTACGGCATCGGCCGAGACACGGCAGTCCTTGAGTGTGATCCGGCCCATCTGTGCAGTGCGCAGTCCCATCTTTTCCAAAGGCGGGCTCAGCTCCAGGCCCGGGTTGGTCGTCTCGACCAGGAACGCGGTGACGCCCAGTGGACCGAGCGTGGGGTCAATGGTGGCGTAGAGGACGCATAGATCCGCGATAGGGGCGTTGGTGATGTAGGTTTTCGAACCGTTGAGGACATAGCTGTCGCCGTCTCGTACCGCTTGGGTGCGCATGGAGAACACGTCTGAGCCTGCTTCGTCTTCCGTCGAGGCATTGGCC
>NZ_JAHLKN010000134.1:0-669 GCF_021498065.1 Mycetohabitans sp. B3
AAATCGCCTTGCTGCTCTCGCCCGACAGTCGGATTCAGGCTCACGCGCACGATATCGCCCCGCTCGAACTTGACCTGCCTCACCACGCCTCACGCCCCACCGGTTTGATCTCGCCCCATGCCGCCATGTCGCCCGAAAGAGGCGCCTTCGGGTCGCACCGGGCAACAAGGTTGTCCAGCGAATACTTACGGCGGGCTGGGGTCAGCATCACGCCATCCGGGCGCACGTCGGCGTTTAGTGAACTGCCGACCGAGGCGTTGATCTGCTCGAGCAGCACACTCGGCAGACGAACTGCCGCGCTATTGCCCCATTTGTGAATCTTGAGTTCCATTGCCATCTCCTAACGTTTATCCATTGTAGATACACGCCACGTGATTGGCAAGCACCGCATATCTACAATGAAGATACCCGATGGGAGCGTCGGCGAGATTGCGCCCGCCGATTGGTTATCGGCCGTGAGCCCGCTGGAATACCCAGTTCTGATGCGCTCCATGCAAAATTGCCATTGCAGGATCAGGCAAAAAACCGCATCCTTGAAACCCTTCAAAATTGCGTTTCGGGGCCATTCCAACTGGCCTGATTATGCCGATCATCCCCGGCTAGATTACGCCGATCCGTGACATGGCGTTCAGGCGATGGCATCCCGTTATCTTGGCCTTCTGCCGCCCA
>NZ_JAHLKN010000135.1:0-460 GCF_021498065.1 Mycetohabitans sp. B3
GCGTTGACCCGCCTGGTCACAAACGATCCGCCATCGCGAGTGCGCTCGACCAGAAAAACCGTGGGCTCCTGGGCGTCCCCGGAGCGCAGAAAGTACCCGTGCAACGAGTGGACCTGATAGCGCGGGTCGACCGTGCGCACCGCCGACACCAGTGACTGCCCGGCCACATGGCCGCCGAATGTGCGCTGCAGAAAGCCTGATTCCGGGCTGAAGACACTACCGCGATAGATGTTGACCTCGAGTTGCTCGAGATCAAGAATCTCCTCGATTGCCACGAAAGATTCTTACCACCCGCGCTGCGCCAGGCGATGCGGCTGCGCGATCTCCTCCACGTTGATGCCCACCATTGCCTCGCCCAGCCCGCGTGACACCTTGGCCAGCACGTCGGGGTCGTCGTAGAACGTGGTGGCCTTGACGATCGCGGCGGCCCGGTGTTCCGGGGCGCCGGACTTGAAGATGC
>NZ_JAHLKN010000136.1:0-530 GCF_021498065.1 Mycetohabitans sp. B3
TCGACCAGGCCGGTCCGTCAGCGGCATAGAGCACCAGATTGCGATCGTCTTGCAGCACCAGCCGGACGTTCTTCTTGCCTTTGGTGTCGGTGTGCCAGACCGGTTTGTCCGCCGTGTACACCACAAAGTTGCCGTCGCGCTGCACCTCGGCGCGCACCACCTGCTGGCCGTTGGTGGCGCTCGCCCACAGCGGGGTGCCGCGGGAGGCCAACACTAGATTGCCGTCGTCTTGCAAGGTCAGGGTGTAAGCCCCGTTCTTGGAAACCAGTGACTCCCCCGGCACCAGCTGCTGTCCTTCGGTCAGTGTGTCCGACATTGGCAATACCCCTCTCGTTACTTATCTTGAACCGGCTCGCGGTGGTCGAGCGAAACGGCACCTACGCCGGCCGCCGACTGGCGCTACGTCTTACCGCCCAGTAGGCCGCCCAGAATGTCACCCAGGGCGCCGCCTTTGCCTCCCAGCACACTGCCGAGAATGCTCCCCAGGGACTTGTCAACGGATCCGCCCCCGAGGATGCAGCCCAGCACCT
>NZ_JAHLKN010000137.1:0-669 GCF_021498065.1 Mycetohabitans sp. B3
CCGCGACGATTCGGCTGGACGACCTCAATGAGGCGATGGACCACCTGGCCGACGGCACCGCCGTGCGTCAAATCATCGTGTTCTGACCCACTAATCCGGGTAGAACGCGTCCGCCAGGGCATGACCCTGCATCGCGAACAGCCGCTGCGAGGTCGTCCATTCCGGTAGTAGCGAATCGAACCCGTGGCAGGCGCGCGGGAAGATGTGCAGTTCGGTGGATACCCCGGCTCCCAGCAGCCGCTGCGCGTAATCGAGCACTTCGTCGCGAAACGGATCGATCTCGCCGCAGGTGATCAACGTCGCTGGCAGGCCTGCCAGTTGACCGCGCCGGCCCGGGACCGACTCCGGTGAAGGTGTCTGCCCGGCCAGGTAATGACGCCACATGAGACTCGCCGCCTCACCATCGAAGGCCGGGGTGGCGCGAAACTCCGACCGGGATGCGGTGGGGCGATCGTCGAGCACCGGCTGGTGCAGCAGCTGGAAGATGACCGGTGGCAGCGACCCGTCGGCGGCGCCGTGCGCCAGGCCGGCGGCCAGGGTGGCGCCGGCGCTGCTACCGGCCACCGCCAGCCGCCGCGCGTCGAATCCCAACCGTGTCGCGTTGCCAACCACCCACGTCAGCACCTCGATCGCGTCGCGCAATGCCGCCGGGTAGGGGTGTTCGGGCGC
>NZ_JAHLKN010000138.1:0-1997 GCF_021498065.1 Mycetohabitans sp. B3
GGTTGGCTGGTGGTGGGGGGCATTGGCGGAGGGCTGTTGGGGGCGGCGCAAAGCGGCGCGGGGTCGTTGGTGTCGGCGTTGCTGGCGCATAAGCTTGATGCGGTGAGCCGGCAGATTGCGGACCAGAAGCCGACCGGCAACGCGGACTTGAACAAGACGCTGGGCAACATTGTGGCGAATGTGATGTCGAGCGTGGCGGGGGGCGTGATTGGGGGAACGCAGGGCGCGCAGGCGGCGTACAACGTCGATCGGTTCAATCGGCAGTTGCATCTAGAAGAGAAGCAGCGTATCAGAGAACTCGCAGGAAAAGACGAAGTTAAAGAAGCTCGGCTGGCGGCAGCAGCCTGTGCGATGGCGAAATGCTATGCGGAATACCCAGAGGACAGTGCGGCCTATCAGCATTTCAAGCAAATCGCGGAATTCGGTGCGAGCGATGCGTTGGCCGATGAACGTCGGATACTTTCGCAACAAGACGGCCTGTTCGGTTATACGACGTCGGGCTTATTCAGTGACGCGAATATCGATGCTGCGAAACAGTGGAACAACACGTATCAGTTCACGTCTCGGGGTGCGGGGGCAGCGCAAGCGACATTGGGTGCGATGGGTGTTGCCGGAGCAGTAGCGAGTGCGCCGATAACGTGTACGACAGGCCTTGGCTGCGTGGCGAATGCATTTGTGGCGGGTACGAGTGCAGATGTACTGATAGCGGGCGCGAAGCAGACGGTGTCAGGGCAGCCGGAATCGACCTATTTGAACCAGGCGTTGACGGGGCTTGGATTGTCGCCGGGTGCGGCAAGTCTGCTTGAAGCGGGATTGGGATTGGGCAGTGCAGTGACGGCGGGAGCGGTGGCGAACGCCATTACCGACCGGGCGGCGGCGTTGAACAAGCTGGGCGCGGCTAGCTATAAAGAGTTCGTGACCGATGGCGTTAAAATGCCGCCAGAGATGATGCAATCACCCCAAGCGCAAGCATTGATTCGGGAGATTCGGATAGGGAACCCGGGCATGTCTGAAGGACGTGTTACGGAAATTGCTCAACGCTACATGAGGTCAGGTGCGAACTTGCCCCAAATGGGGACGGCAGCACCTGGTGCGATGTTGGTGAAGGTGGTGCCAAAGGGCGATAGCATCTCACCGTACAGTGGTTATTGGATGAGCCTTGAGCAGGCCCGCGCAATCACAACGATGACACCTGACCAGGCAGGCCGGGTATTGGGGTTACCAGCAGCTCAAGCGGCTAACATGATGAGTAAAGGCGTGGATTACTACGTTATTACGCCCAAAGCGGGCATTGCGCCGAATGTGTTTGTATCGGAAGTTGCGGGAACTTCGCAGGGAATGGTGACGATGCCTGGCGGAGCGCAGCAAGTCATTGTGCCAAACCGAGGTCACTGGACTGAGCCGACCAAGATTAATCCATTCACGTTGCGTTGAGGTGAAGTGTGGATAAGGTCAAGAATTTACAAGAGAAGGCGCGTGCATTACACGAAATATTAGCTCGCTATGCCAAAATAGATGACGATGCGGAAATGGTGCTGGGTTTTATGAGCGGCTTATTTGAAGCGATTGAACAGGGTAAGGTGGTTCCTCCGGTGGAGGACAGATATCAATGGTACTTTGCAGATACCGAGAGCTCGTTATTCAAATATGATGATTTAGGCGAGGCACATGCTCAATATTCTCATGCTTTAGAAGATTGGTAGGTGCGACTTTATATGGATGTTTCCGTTCGCGCAGCGCTTCGTTTCAACCGGCAGTTGCATCCGCAGGAGAAGAAGTGAATCAGTGATCGTGAAGCGCTACGGTTTGACCGCTGAACAGGCGCGTGAAGAATTGACAATACAGGCAAACCTGCAAGTACAGAATGGCTCGCCAGGCGAATGGAATCAGCGAGCTCTTGAATTTCTGAAATCACGGCAGCGTGGTCGGTTCGGTCAAGGACAGCGTGACGATCGAGGCGGGCAACGAGTTGCACGTGAAAGGCAGCGACCTCATCG
>NZ_JAHLKN010000139.1:0-522 GCF_021498065.1 Mycetohabitans sp. B3
CGCGCAGGTACAGCATGACGGTCGTGACGTGAGCGAGGCACACCGGATGTTGCCGCCGGCGTTGAACGATCGGCTGCGTGTACAGGCGCGGCGCTGGGGCGTGAGCTTAGCGAGCCTATGCCATCTGGCATGGGCGCAGGTGCTTGCCCGCGCGAGCGGCCAACAACGTGTGGTGTTGGGCACCGTGCTGTTTGGGCGAATGCAAGCGGGTGAAGGTGCCGACAGTGCGATGGGGCTCTTTATCAATACGCTGCCGCTGCGCGTGGACCTGGACGGCAGTGTGCGGACGTGTATGCGGAGCACGCACGCGCGGCTGGCAGCGTTGCTCGAGCATGAGCATGCGTCGCTGGCACTCGCGCAGCGCTGCAGCGGTGTGCCAGCGGACACGCCGCTCTTTAGCGCGCTGCTTAATTACCGGCACAATGCAATGGGCTTGGATGAGTGCAGCAGGCTACCGGGTGTGGAACTGTTGAGCGCGCAGGAGCGCACTAATTACCCCATCGGGCTGTTAGTGGACGATGA
>NZ_JAHLKN010000140.1:0-467 GCF_021498065.1 Mycetohabitans sp. B3
CGTCGGGACCGGCAACCTCGATGAACGCTTTGCCGACAGCGTCGGCGGGCAGCGCCTCGAGCGCAGCGGCGATGGCCGGCAGCGCGGATTCATCGCCGGCCAGCAGATGCCAGTCGGCCTCCGGGTCGGGCTTGTAAGCGCCGTTAGGACCCATCAGGTAGACCGGCTCGCCAGGTTGCGCGGCCGCCGCCCACTGACCGGCTACCCCGTGTTCGCCATGCGCCACGACGTCGAGCACGATTTCGCGCGCCGCGGCGTCGACACGACGGACGGTCAGGGTCCGCACCGCGGGCTGCTTCTCGGGCGGAAGACTGGAAAAGCAATCCAGTGTCAACGGCCGAGGCAGTGCGGCCACGTCGACGTCATGCGCGACGAAAACCAGCTTGACGTAAGAGTCGGTGAATTCGCTGGGAACGAATGTGTCGAAGCCGCTGCCACCGACTCGCACCCGGACCATGTGGGGCGCG
>NZ_JAHLKN010000141.1:0-297 GCF_021498065.1 Mycetohabitans sp. B3
ATTCACCTCTCACCCACTTCTATCCGCCGGATTTGGCCGGCCTCATCCTGTATGCGCGCTACGCCGGACATTCTGGTCCGGTGGATATGCCCCATCTAATGATCGGTTACATTCAGCAACCCGTCCGCCCTACGGGCATATCCCGGTTCAGCCCCTCCAATAGACGTTGATCCGACAGCTATAAGCCATGCCCACTCATGCCCCTTTGAACTGAGCGTTTTGTGGAATCACGCCGTCTTTAAGGTAGCGCCATAATGCAATCACTAACCGCCTGGCAAGCGCGACAATCGCAATGCG
>NZ_JAHLKN010000142.1:0-432 GCF_021498065.1 Mycetohabitans sp. B3
GGCTGTGCCTGGCGCTGCGTGACGACTACGGTCAGGCCGCACGGATCGCCACCAACTACGACGGGTTGGTGGTATCCGTACTGGTCGAAGCGCAGTCCATGACGCCTGCGGCCCGGCGAACGGCCGGACCTTGCCCGTTGCGCGGGATGCGCCGGGCCGACGTCGCGACCGGCGAATGTGCGCGACTGGCCGCCGTGGTCTCGTTGGCGCTGGCCGCAGCGCGAGTGCGCGACCACATCTAGGACCGAGACGGCGTTGTTGGTGCGGCACCGATACGACCCACGGCGCGGCGCATCGCGCAGCGATGGGTCCGCCAGGGCACGGATGCCGGGAACGCGCTGGGCTTCGACACCAACGTGCTGGTCGCCGCGATGGACCGACAGGCCGATCTGGAGGCCAACGCCGTTGCGGGCAGCTCACTGTTACTGGTGA
>NZ_JAHLKN010000143.1:0-562 GCF_021498065.1 Mycetohabitans sp. B3
CCCTCGATGCGGTCGGGCAGAAGGCGCCAGAACTGGCCGCCCGGGCCGGATTCAGCGTGCCTCCCACGGTGAAAGTGCCGCTGGCGCAGTTGCCGTCGGACTTGGACGAACTCGCCGCCCACCCACTGGTGCAGGAGAAGCTGATGCCGGTGCTCGGGGTGGTGCGCGCGCGCAGTGTGCAGCACGGCATCGACGCCGCCGTCTTGGTCACCGAGCACGGCGGGTTGGGCCATACCTCGGCGATCTACGCCAACGACGACGACGTCATCGAGGCATACGGGTTGGCGGTTCGCACCGGCCGCATCCTGGTCAACGCGCCAACCGCGGTCGGAGCGCTCGGCGGGGTCTACAACAATCTGACACCCACGTTCTCGCTGGGCTGTGGCACCTGGGGCGGATCGAGCACCACCGAGAACGTCAACTATCGCCAGTTGCTCAACATCAAGACGGTGTCGCGGCGGCGCACGCCGCCGCAATGGTTCCGCGTGCCGTCCAACACCTACTTCAACGAAGGGGCACTGGACAATCTGCGCGAGCTCGACTGCGAGACCGTCGTGGTGGT
>NZ_JAHLKN010000144.1:0-469 GCF_021498065.1 Mycetohabitans sp. B3
GCCCGGGACCGGCACCGCCCATCGCATGGTGGAGCGGCTGGCCGAATCCGACATTCCCGCCGCCATGCTGGAACCCGGCGCCGCACCCAAGTTGGGCGTGGTGGGCGTGCTCAAGGGGCCGCTGCGCGACGGCGTCATCGTCCCCGGCGCCAACTTGGTCGTGGTCACCGAGACGAATCTGACCGGCAACCGGGCCACGGCGGTCGAGGGCAAGCGCCTGGCGGCCAAGCGGCGAAACACCGTCGATCCACTGGCCCTGACGGCCGGCGATCTGGTGGTGCACGATCAGCACGGCATCGGCCGGTTCGTGGAGATGGTCGAGCGCACCGTCGGGGGTGCCCGGTGCGAGTACCTGGTGCTCGAATACGCCTCCGCCAGGCGGGGCGGTGGTTCCGACAAGCTGTATGTCCCGATGGATTCGCTGGACCAGTTGTCGCGATATGTCGGTGGGCAGGCGCCAGCACTGAGC
>NZ_JAHLKN010000145.1:0-374 GCF_021498065.1 Mycetohabitans sp. B3
CGTGCTCTTCGCCGGCGAAGTCTTCCCCATCGCGAAGTTGCGCAGGTTGCTGCAGCTGTGGCCCCAACCAGCCTACTACAATCTGTACGGCCCCACCGAGACCAACGTGTGCACTGCCTACCGGGTACTCACGTCCATACCGGCAGAGCGCGTCGAACCGTTGCCGATTGGTCATCCCTGCGACCACTGCAACACGATCGTCGTCGATGAGCATCAGCGACCGGTACCCGACGGTGAACCCGGCCTGTTATGCGTCGCAGGGCCGTCTGTCGTGACCGGCTATTGGAATGCTCCCGAGAAAACGGCTCAGCGATTTTTTCAACTCGACGGCCAACGCTGGTACAACACCGGAGACGTCGTTCGCTCCTCGTGCG
>NZ_JAHLKN010000146.1:0-203 GCF_021498065.1 Mycetohabitans sp. B3
CTGACGCGCTGGCGCATCAAGCGTATGAAGCGCCGCAAGGCGAACTCGAGACGACGCTGGCGACGATCTGGGCCGAGCTATTGGGTGTCGAGCGTGTGGGCCGGCACGACAGCTTCTTTGCGCTCGGGGGCCACTCGCTGCTGGCGGTGCGGTTGATGAACCGGGTCAGAGGACTGGGCGCTGACGTGCCGCTGGCGACCTTG
>NZ_JAHLKN010000147.1:0-476 GCF_021498065.1 Mycetohabitans sp. B3
GGGTTGAGGGGCCGGGGCCGCGTGCGCCGGCGCGGGCAGGTGTGTGACGACGCTCTGGCCGGGATCGGGGCGGGTGCCGGGTTCGGAGCGGATGCTGACGGCCAGAGACACGGCCAAGGCACCCACACCGATGATGAAGATTGACCCCATGATGCTGGCCAGCAGCGCGAACGGCCTTCGCTCATGCTGCTCTTCGGGCACCGCGCTGTAGGCCAGAGCCTGCTGACCCGTCCCCAACTGGTCCGACACATCGTCGAAGTAGGCGGCATCGAGCCCGTACGGCGCGTGAGAGTAGAGCACCCCGCTGCCGGGATCCTGGGCCCACGCCTGCGCCGCCGTGGATGACGCGAACAGGGGGCTGCTCGCCGCCGCGAGCGCGGCGCCGCGGGCAAGCGCGGTATCCGGTTCCTCGGCCGCGGTAACCGGCAATGTGGTCGACGCCTCGAGCGTCGGCTTGATCAATGGCAGATCGATAC
>NZ_JAHLKN010000148.1:0-417 GCF_021498065.1 Mycetohabitans sp. B3
GATCACTTCGACGCCGAGAACCTGCGTTCGCACGTCAACAAAGACGCGGTGGTGCTGCTCCCGGACTTCCCCGTGCCGGATCTGCGAAATGAACTCGAGAAGCTGGGATTTCACCGGTTCTTCGAAACCACCGACTCGGTCAAGCACCGGCTCAGCGGGCCCCGCAGCGATCTCGACATCATGATCATCGCGCTGCGGGCGCCGGCCGACGGTCCGATCGGTGACTCCGCGCTAGTGGTTTCCGACGGCGAGACCACCGCCTTCAATATGAATGACGCACGACCGATCGAGCTGGACATGCTGGCATCGGAGTTCGGCCACGTCGATGTGCACCTGCTGCAGTACTCCGGCGCGATCTGGTACCCGATGGTCTACGACATGCCGGCCCGGGCCAAGGAGGCGTTCGGCACCCAGAAG
>NZ_JAHLKN010000149.1:0-471 GCF_021498065.1 Mycetohabitans sp. B3
CCGCGGCCGCGGCGTTCGTCCACGCCCGTGCCGCCGAGCTATCGGCCCTCGATCCGGGGCCCGATGGCGCACCGACGTCCGCGTCGCGAATTCTCCGCCACATCCGGGCCGCCCTGGCGGCTCTGTGAAGTCAGTAGCTCGACTCGGCAATGATAGGATCCACCGTGTCCCGTAGCCACTCGTCGGTACCCGCACATTCGATCGCTCCGGCCTACACCGGCCGGCTGTTCACCGCTCCGGTACCGGCGTTGCGGCTGCCCGAGGAGTCGATGGATCCCGAAGCCGCCTACCGGTTCATCCACGACGAGCTGATGCTCGACGGTAGCTCGCGGCTGAACCTGGCCACCTTCGTCACCACCTGGATGGATCCCGAGGCCGGCAAGCTGATGGCCGAGACGTTCGACAAGAACATGATCGACAAAGACGAATACCCGGCGACCGCGGCGATCGAGACCCGCTGCGTGTCGATGG
>NZ_JAHLKN010000150.1:0-454 GCF_021498065.1 Mycetohabitans sp. B3
GGTCCCCAGTTCGTCGATGTCGGTGAATAGGTGATCGGCGGCGTAGCGGGCAAACACATCGGAAAGCCCCGGCTCGACTCCCATTCCCACCAGCGCGAGCCGATCCGCGGCCCGCCATTGGTCGTCGGCGGCGAACTGCTCGTCACCGAGCTTGACCCCGGTCAGCTGGTAGGGCTGTTCGGGATGGCGCTCAGACAGGCTAATCGCCATGTCCAGGTAGTCGGCCCCGGCGGCCAGCGCCCCTTCGAAGATCGGCATCACGAATCGCGGGTCGACCGCATTGACTACGTGGGTGATCTGATGACGGCGCACCGCGGCGGCTACCGCGTCCGCACATCCGGCATCAAGAGCGGCTGAGCAGAACCGCGCATCGGCCACCGCCTGCGCGGCACGGCTGGCCCGCGCCTCGTCGTAGTCACAGACCACCACATGTTCGAAGAAGCTGCGGCGCGCG
>NZ_JAHLKN010000151.1:0-474 GCF_021498065.1 Mycetohabitans sp. B3
TGAATCCGAACCAGCTATTTCACTGGCGCAAACTGTATCAGGACGGGAGCCTGTCGGCGGTTAAGGCTGGTGAGGAGGTTATACCGGCGTCGGAACTGGCCGACGCACTCAAGCAGGTTCGGGAACTGCAACGACTGCTGGGCAAGAAGACCATGGAGAACGAGATTGTGCGCGAGGCAGTTGAATACGGGCGAGCAAAAAAGTGGATTGCGCGCTCGCCCTGGCTGCCGGAGGACGACCAGTGAAGCAGGTCTGCGAAGTTCTCGGCGTGGCGCGCTTCAATGTGGTGACGAAACTGTCTCGTCCGGCACAGTGGCGGGATGGACGCCGGTGGCGACGGATGGACGATGGTGCTTTGGTCGAGAAAATCCGGCTGGTGGTGGCCGAGTTGCCCAGCTATGGCTACCGGCACGTCTGGGGCGTCCTGCGCCGTGAATGCAGTGGAGCCGGCCTGGCACCGGTCAACGCCAAGCG
>NZ_JAHLKN010000152.1:0-401 GCF_021498065.1 Mycetohabitans sp. B3
CTGCGTTGGGCGAGGCGGCGCTGGCCGAGTGTACGGTGCTCGATCCAGCGACCCTGCCGGCGTTACCGGACACGAATCCGTCGGTGGCGGGGCTGACGGCTCGGCATCTGGCGTATGTGATCTATACGTCGGGCTCGACCGGCACGCCCAAGGGCGTGATGGTGCCGCATCATGCGATTGCGCGACTGGTCATCAACAATGGCTATGTTGACATTAGCGCTGGTGATCGTGTGGCGTTCGCAGCGAACCCGGCTTTCGATGCGAGCACGTTTGAAGTATGGGCACCGCTGTTAAATGGCGCCACCGTTGTGGTGATCGATCATGACACGGTGCTGATGCCCGCTGCGTTTGCGCACACTTTGTGCGAACAGCGCATCAGCATCTTGTGGCTCACCGTTGGC
>NZ_JAHLKN010000153.1:0-446 GCF_021498065.1 Mycetohabitans sp. B3
ATCTTGTTCTGCTCCAACGCATTCGCATGACGTTGCTGCGGAGTAGGCAGGGGGCCGGTGGGGCGGCTACTCCTTGACGAAGCAGTACATCCGGTAGGAGATATCACCGCTTTGCATCAGGCGGTATAGGGGGGTGCCCGTCGCACCGATGTAGTTGCGGCCGGCGGCGCGCAAAAAGATCGGCAGATGGCGCTTTACCCGTTCTCGCGACTTCGGCGTATTGATGTCGATGCCGCGAAGGACCTCCGCGTTGATCTCGCGGTGCGAAATTTGCTGTAGCCCGGCGGCGGCCAGGGCAGCCTCCCATTCGGCGATCTCAGTGCACGGGCGGATATCCGCGTATGCGAAGTACCCTCCTGGGCGCAGCACCCGCTTCACCTCTTCGAGGAAAACTGGAAACCGCGGGTAGCAATGTGAGGCTTCCACGTTGAGCACCACATCAAAGG
>NZ_JAHLKN010000154.1:0-472 GCF_021498065.1 Mycetohabitans sp. B3
GGTCGAAACCGCGGCTGCCGCATTGGCCGCATTGATAGCCGCACCGAGACCGGCCACATCCGTGGCGGCCGCCGTCAAGGTGTCCAGGGCCGCGATCACACCAGACATGAGCTCCCCTTACCCCGGCCAGCCGTCGATCCAGATTCAAGCACAACTCCGGTGCCCCATCCGGGGATTGCGCTGACAGGTACTCCGGCCGACGCAGCCGCGGCTTCGCGGCACCGGCCAGCACCGCCCTCGGCACGGGCCCTGGGTTGAAACTCCTTGCAGGACTGGATGGTTTGATGCTGACCGCGCTTACCCCAGTGCTACCCAACTGGCCGGCAGCATCGGCACCCGCGCGCCGGCGCACGGGTCGGCGCCGCCGACAGTGACCAACCCACCGGCCGGCAGGGTTGTCGGGTTGGGCATGGTTGCGGCGAATCCGACCAGGCCAACGCCTTGACCGGGCGCCGCGGCGGCTGCGGCGGTC
>NZ_JAHLKN010000155.1:0-351 GCF_021498065.1 Mycetohabitans sp. B3
TCCATCGGTGCGTCTTGCAGACCGGCCGGCTTCACATCCCAACGCGAGGGTTTTTTCTGCCCCTTCGGCTGGCTCAACCGCTCATCGCACGAAGCGGTTTCGTCCATCGGTGCGTCTTGCAGATCGGCTGGCTTCACATCCCAACGCGAGGGTTTTTTCTGTCCCTTCGGCTGGCTCAACCGCTCATCGTACGAAGCGGTTTCGTCCATCGGTGCGTCTTGCAGACCGGCCGGCTTCACATCCCAACGCGAGGGTTTTTTCTGCCCCTTCGGCTGGCTCAACCGCTCATCGTACGAAGCGGTTTCGTCCATCGGTGCGTCTTGCAGATCGGCTGGCTTCACATCCCAACGC
>NZ_JAHLKN010000156.1:0-429 GCF_021498065.1 Mycetohabitans sp. B3
CCATCGCAGACGAGGTGGTGGAAGCCGGCATACAGATAGAATTCGTCTGTTCGGGTTTGGTATAGGGCCAGGGCTCCGGCGTTGTTGATTAGCAGGCTTGTGAGCTGGGTTGATGATCTTTGGTGCCGCGCTATTGGGGCCGCAGTGTAGGCACGGGCTATCTGGAGAACGATCGAGTTGGTTACTGTTCGTCGTTGGTCTGGAGTTGCCCGTGCCTACCGTTTCAGTATTGCCTGTGTCGTCGGTTCCAGAGGTGTTCGACCGCTGGAGTGCTGGTGAGCGCAGCGAGCTCATCGGATCGGAGTTTCTCGATGTGTTGGCCTCGGTGCCAGACCCGAGGGACCCACGCGGTCGGAGGTATTCGCTGATGGCTTTGTTGGCGATCGCGGTTCTGGCCACTGCCGCGGGGATGCGCGGCTATGCTGGTTT
>NZ_JAHLKN010000157.1:0-2530 GCF_021498065.1 Mycetohabitans sp. B3
CTTGGCGCACATTCTCGCTGATGCGGCACCCAGCATTGTGCTGGCGGATGCAGCCGGGCGCGCTGCGTTGGGCGAGGCGGCGCTGGCAGAATGTACGGTGCTCGATCCAGCGACTCTGCCGGCGTTACCGGACACGAATCCGTCGGTGGCGGGGCTGACGGCCCGGCATCTGGCGTATGTGATCTATACATCGGGCTCGACCGGCACGCCCAAGGGCGTGATGGTGCCGCATCATGCGATTGCGCGGCTGGTCATCAACAATGGCTATGTTGACATTCGCGCTGGTGATCGTGTGGCGTTCGCAGCGAACCCGGCTTTCGACGCGAGCACGTTTGAAGTGTGGGCACCGCTGTTAAATGGCGCCACCGTTGTGGTGATCGATCATGACACGGTGCTGATGCCCGCTGCGTTTGCGCACACTTTGCGCGAACAGCGCATCAGCATCTTGTGGCTCACCGTTGGCTTGTTCAATCAGATGGTCACACAAGTGGACACGGCCTTCTCTCAACTGAAGGCATTGATTGTTGGAGGAGACGTGTTGGATGCGAGGTGGGTTGCGCAAGTGATGCGCGAGTCACCTCCTGAGCAGCTGATCAACGGTTATGGTCCGACCGAGAGCACCACGTTTGCGACGACTTACAAGATCACGTCCGTTCCCGAAAGAAACGCCAGCATCCCGATTGGGCGGCCGATAGCGAACACGCGTGTTTATCTGCTCGATGCGCATGGCCAGCCGGTGCCGCTGGGGGCGGTTGGCGAATTGTATATTGGTGGTGCAGGCGTCGCACGCGGCTATCTGAACCGCCCCGAGCTGACCGCTGAGCGCTTTGTACCGGATCCGTTCTCCGATGACGCGGGTGCGCGGCTGTATAAGACCGGGGATGTGGCGCGGTATTTACCGGACGGTAATTTGGAGTTTGTGGGGCGCAACGATGAGCAAGTGAAGATTCGCGGCTTTCGCATTGAACCGGGGGAGATCGAAGCGTGCTTAACGGCGCACCCGCAGGTGCGTGATGCGGTGGTAATAGCAACCGGTGAGGGCTCGGCTAAGCGGCTGGTGGCGTATGTGCAGGCCGAAGCGAACGAGCAGCTCGCGAGTACACTGCGCGCGCAGGTGGCGGCGAGCCTGCCTGAGTATATGGTGCCCAGCGCATTCGTGCGGCTCGATGCGTGGCCGCTGACGCCGAACGGCAAGCTCGATCGGCGTGCACTGCCCGAACCGGACGCTGACGCGCTGGCGCATCAAGCGTATGAAGCGCCGCAAGGCGAACTCGAGACGACGCTGGCGACGATCTGGGCCGAGCTATTGGGTGCCGAACGTGTGGGCCGGCACGATAGCTTCTTTGCGCTCGGTGGCCACTCGCTGCTGGCGGTGCGGTTGATTGAGCATCTGCGGCGTCGGGGAGTCGGGTTATCCGTGCGTGCGCTATTCGACACGCCGGTGCTCAGTGCGTTGGCGCAGACGTTGGGTCAGCACCGTGACGTGGTGGTGCCGCCCAACGCGATCATGCCCGACACGAGTGCGATTACGCCGTCGATGCTGCCGCTCATTGAGCTGACGCAAGCGGACATCGACAAGATTGTCGAGCAGGTGCCGCAAGGTGTAGCCAATATCCAGGACATTTATGCCCTGTCGCCGCTTCAAGACGGGCTGCTGTTTCACCATCTACTCGCGCGCGACGGCGATCCGTATCTGCTGATGGTGCAGTTGGCCTTTGACACGCGAGCGCGGCTTGACCAGTATCTGCACGCGCTGCAGCAGGTGATCGATCGGCACGATATTTTGCGCACCGCGTTCGTGTGGGAAGGCGTGTCGATGCCCGCGCAAGTGGTGTGGCGCCACGCGCGGTTGCCGATCACCGAGCTGACGTTAGACGCCGCTGACGGGCCGATCGCCGAGCAATTAGCGCGGCGCTTTGATCCGCGTCATACGCGGCTGGATCTGACGCAAGCGCCGCTGCTGCACTGTGCGATCGCCCAGGATAGTGAGGGTCGCTGGCTACTTATGCAGCGGCTACACCATTTGATTGGCGATCATTCGACGCTGGAAGTGATGCACGCGGAGGTGCGGGCGTTCATCGAGGCTCGAGGCGACACCCTGCCGCCGGCGCAGCCGTTCCGCCATCTGGTCGCGCAAGCGAGGCTAGGCATGAGCCAAGCTGAGCACGAGCGTTTCTTCACTGAGCTGCTCGTGGGTGTGGTGCCGACCTTGCCGTTTGGGCTCGCGCAGGTCCAGCGCGACGGCAGTGACGTGAGCGAGTCACACCGGATGCTGCCGTCGGCATTGAACGACCGGCTGCGCGCGCATGCCAAACGGTTGGGCGTCAGTCTGGCGAGTCTATGCCATCTGGCGTGGGCGCAGGTGCTCGCCCGTGCGAGCGGCCAACAACGTGTCGTGTTTGGCACCGTGCTGTTCGGTCGGATGCAAGCGGGTGAAGGCGCCGATCGTGCGATGGGGCTCTTTATCAATACGCTGCCGCTGCGTGTGGAGCTGGACGGCAGTGTGCAGGCGTGTGTGCGGAGCACGCAC
>NZ_JAHLKN010000158.1:0-592 GCF_021498065.1 Mycetohabitans sp. B3
CTCTCCCCCCTGGGCCGCGATCAGCCGGCGAAACCGGTCCATCGCGGAGCCGTCGCGCAGCGTCTCGGCCGGGTCGCGGCCATCGATCCCAACCAGGTCGAGCATCTCGGCTGCCAACCGCACCGTCAGTTCCACCACGTCGGGCGGCCCACCGCCGTCGAGCACCTCCAGCGCCTCGGCCACCTCGAGCGCATTGCCGACGGTCGAGCCCAACGGACAGTTCATGTCGGTCAGCAGCGCTCGGGTGGGCACGCCGTGTGCCGCGCCCAGCTCGACCATGGTGTGTGCCAATTCACGTGATTGGGTTTCGGATTTCAGAAACGCTCCCGAGCCGACCTTCACGTCCAGCACCAGCGCGCCCGCCCCCTCGGCCAGCTTCTTGCTCATGATCGAGCTGGCAATCAACGGCAGCGATTCCACGGTGCCGGTGATGTCGCGCAGCGCGTACAGCTTGGCATCGGCGGGCGCCAGCTCACCAGCGGCGAAGATCGCGGCGCCGACATCGCAAAGCTGTTCACGCACCTGCTGGTTGGACAGCGTCGCGGTCAATCCACTGATGGATTCCAGTTTGTCCAGGGTGCCGCCGGTGTGG
>NZ_JAHLKN010000159.1:0-760 GCF_021498065.1 Mycetohabitans sp. B3
CGATCATTGAGTAAGTCAGCCGCCGGCAGCGGTGTCTTGCGATCATAGAGCTTGGCCAATGCCACCTTCGAATAGGTGTCGACAAAGGTTTGTTGATAAACACGACCTACGCCTTTGAGGCTATCGACATAGAATGTATCCTGCGCGCCACAGTAGCCTGGACATTCGGACTCGAACTCGCCGTGGGCCTCTTTTTCCCGTTTGGCTCGCTCCAGCGCGACCAACTGGGCCTCGGTCAACACCAGCCCGTCCTGAGCGGATTTGGCTTGCAGCGCCTTTAGACGCTTGTTCATGGTCTGCAGATCGTGACGCAGCCAGATGCTGCGAACGCCCTGAGGCGAGACCTTTAGCGCATGGCGCTTGAGCACTTCATTGGCGATGCGGATCTGACCATAAGCGGGCAGTTCCAGGGCCAGTTCAACTACGGCCGCCTCGATCTGCGGATCCACGCGGTTTTTGGGCAGCGGGCGGCGGTGGGAGATTTCCTGCAGCGCCGCTTCGCCGCCTTTATCGTACAGTTCCTTGAATCGGTAGAAACTGTCGCGTGAGTAACCCATCACGCGACAAGCTTGGCTGACGTTGCCCAGTTGCCGGGCCAGTTCGAGCATGCCGATTTTGGCACGGATGACCTTCTGTTCCTGAGTCATGGCGGACTCCTTGCTGTTCGTGGCGTGCGTTGCCGCTACGGACTACGCCCTGCGCGGCAACGCACGCCAGCATGAAAAACCAACCACTGTCAGTTTTAGTCTAGTTCACTGCA
>NZ_JAHLKN010000160.1:0-408 GCF_021498065.1 Mycetohabitans sp. B3
CAGCCAGCCGTAGACCGCGTGGGGAACCATCTGAGCGAATCGCTTTTCGCCCTGCGCGGCGCGGGAGTAGCACTCGAAGAACAGGCGCTCGAGCTGGCGCAGCTCGGGCCGACGCACATCGGCCCACATCGCGGTGAAACTTTCCGCCGGGCTGGTCGGCAATTCGGGCAACAGACTCATCTGTCGACGCTCGACCTCTTCGACCACGGCCACCAGTAGATTGTCTCGAGATCCAAAGTGGTGCAGCAGCATTCGATGGCTTGTGCCGACCGCCGCCGCAACGTCGCGCAGCGATCGGACGCCGACCCCGTGCGTGGCGAAGTCCTCGACCAGAGCGTCCAGTAGCTGTCTGCGCCGCTGTAGGTCAGGCGTGCGCGCCACGGGCACGCCCGAGTTGCTCGGCTCTGC
>NZ_JAHLKN010000161.1:0-420 GCF_021498065.1 Mycetohabitans sp. B3
CCAGTCGCCCGATCACCCGCGCGGCGGTGTGGGTCTTGCCGGTGCCCGGCGGCCCGTGCACCGCCAGGTAGGACGAATCCAGGTCCAGCACCGCGGCGGTGATGTCGGCGACCGTATCGCCGCTACGCGGTAGTGGCGCCGCGCTGCGGGTGCGTGGCGGGCATCGCAGCAGCACGTCGATCAACGCGGTGCGGGGGAGCCGCGGTAACTCAGCGGCCGCGGCCGCGGCGGTGGCTTCGATGGAATCGCGCAACGCCCTGGTCGGTACCGGTGGCCCGGGGGTCAGTGCGAACGGCAGCTGCTGAAAGGTCGCGCCGTCTGCGCCGGTCCGTTCAAGGATGACCACGTCGGTGGGCAGACTCGGATCGTCGAGTTCCACAATCTCGGCGTGGCCTGCGGCTCGCAGGTCGGGGTCGGCGG
>NZ_JAHLKN010000162.1:0-2609 GCF_021498065.1 Mycetohabitans sp. B3
TGCGTATTTCAGCGATCATGGACGGTCGAATCAGGCTGATGGTGGACGGCGTTTCAGCGTGATCATGGACAGTTTGGGTGAGCGCGAGTGAAGGCGTTCATGGTATCGCACTCGTCTACGATGATGTTGAAGGCGTTCATGGTTGTTCGTTTTCGGGGCCGCGCAACGATGGGCCCTTGAGTGCAATGCGGTGAGAGCCGTGTACGATGCGATCCAAGATGGCGTCGGCAACGGTAGGATCGTCGAGCCAGGCATGCCATTGGTTGACGGCCATCTGGCTGGTAATCAGGGTAGCGCGGGCGCCGACGCGATCGTCCAGCAACTCGAGCAGATCTGTGCGTTCGGCCGGCCCCATGGGCGCGCCAGCAAAGTCATCCAGCACCAGCAAGTCGTAGCGCGCCAATTGCGCCAACCGACGTACGAAGCTACCCTCGCCGTGAGCAACACGCAGTTCCGTCATCAGTCGCGTGGTTCGGGTATAGAACACCGTGAAGCCGCCGCGCGCGGCCTGCTGCGCCAGGGCGCAAGCCAACCAGGTTTTGCCGGTTCCAGTGGCGCCGGTCATGAGGACGGTGCGGGCATGGCGGATCCAGTCACCGCCTACCAGCGTCGTGATCATGTGCCGGTCCAGGTGACGCGAGTCGCGCCAGAGGATGTCTTCGATGCACGCGTTGCTCACCTTGAGCTTGGCGGCCTTCAGGATGCGAGCCAACCGCTTGCTATCGCGCCAGTCGATCTCGCGCTGCACGAGCACAGAGAAGCGATCGTCGAAGCGCAGTTCGGCTGCGGCGCTGCTGGTGGCCTGATCGCCCAACGCAGCGATCATGCCGTCCAGGCGCAGCGTCTTCAATTGATCCAAAGTGTGAGCTGATATCACGTCGTTCCTCGTGGTTAGTGGTAGTACTCTGGTCCCCGCACGTTCTCGTGCAGGGGCACAGACGTTTGTATCGGCTTGCCCGGCAGCGGTTGCCGGTCCATGCCGTTGTCCAGAATGGATTTGACGGTGCGGTAGGTGGGTGAGTTAATGGCCATGGCGCGTGTACAGGCGGCTTCCAGCCGCTGCGCGCCGAAGCGCCGGCCCAAGTGCTGCAAGCCAAGGCATGCGCGGTAACCTTGTTCGGGGTGGGGACGATTCTCCATCTGCCAATGCACCACGGCGGCACACGACGAGCCGATACTTTTGCCCCAGGCCATGAGCTTGGTCGGAGTCCACTCCCGGTGAGCGCGGTGCGAAGCGGGCATGTGATCGGGATCGGTGGTGAACCCGCCCCTGGCGGCGCTCAACAAGTGGATGGCCACGCGCGTGGCGCCGTCAAACACTTCCACCGCCGTGGCGCCGATGCGCAGCTGCACGGTGGAGCGCACCAGCCGATGTGGAACGCTGTAATAGTGGCCGTCGAGCTCAACGTGGTAGTCCACGTTCACGCGCGCCCGCTTGAAACGCACGATGGCCATGCGGTTGGATGCCAGGGGCTGCAGAGCCGGTTGGTCTAAACGCTCGAAGGCCTCACGCCTGTTGCCAGGCAGCTTCTTGAAGGGACGGCAGTTCAGCTCGTGCAGCAGCTCAGCGATCGCCGTGTTCAGTTCGGCCAAGCTAAAGAAGCGGCGATTGCGCAGGCGCGCCAGGATCCAGCGCTCAACCACGAGTACCGCGTTCTCGACCTTCGGTTTGTCCCTCGGGTGAGCAGGCCGAGCTGGTAGTACAGCCACATGGTAATGGTCGCAGAACTCCTCCACCAGCCGCCCCATGCCGGGCTCGTAGCGGTCGGGCTGAGCGATCAGGGCGCGCGGCTGGTCTGGCACGATCAGCCTGGGCGTGCCGCCGAAGAACTCCAGCGCGGCAATGAGCGAACGGATCCAGTCCGCCGCCGTTTGTCGCTCAGTGGCACAAGCATAGGTGTAGTTCGATGCCCCCAATAGCGCAACGAAGACCTGTGCAGCGCGGATCTGGCCAGTGACCGCGTCGATGATGGGCACGCTCTGGCCAGCGTAGTCGGCAAACAGCTTGTCGCCGGCGATGTGGGTCTGACGCATTGAGCGCTTCAGGCACGCCGCCCACTTGCGGTACTTGACGCAGAAACTTGTGTACTTGTACGCCTGCGCGTTGGCCCGGGCGTATTCCTCCCAGAGTAGTTGCAAGGTGACGCCCGGGCGCTTGAGCTCTTGATGGAGGTAGGCGAAGTCAGGCTCCAAGTGCCGCGCCGAGCGGGGCACCGCCGGCTGGTACAGCCTCGCTTCGAGGCTCGCGTCATCCAGCCCCTGTACTTCGGCCCAATCGATGCCGGCAACGCGTGCCAGCACGACGATCTTGCCCACCGTCGATTTGGGCACGCCCAGGGCTCGGCCAATCTGGCCGTAAGTCAAGCCTGCCTCCAAGTGCAGGCGAAGAACGTTTCGTATCTGGCGCATCGTGATCCTGGGTGTCGGCATGAGCTGATCCGCAAAAAAACGATCAGCGTATGCCTTGGTCAGATCACTCGCGCTCCCCCTTGCTCGTCCACGATCAGCGTGAAACGCCGCCTACGATGCTTTGAAACGGCGTCCACGTTGCCCTGAAACACCGTCTACCTTCGTCTGAAATGACCGTCTACGATGGCCTGAAATACGCA
>NZ_JAHLKN010000163.1:0-1132 GCF_021498065.1 Mycetohabitans sp. B3
CCACCGATGTACAGTTCACCGACCGCACCTAGCGGCACTGGCTGGCCGTGCGCATCGAGCAGATAAATCTTCAGGTCTGGGATCCGTACGCCAATCGGATTACCCGCTTGCTTACTGTCCTGTTGTCGAAGTGGCCGATACGTCACATGCACGGTCGCTTCGGTAAGCCCATACATGTTGACCAATTGCGGATGACGCTCGTCGTGCGCCGCATACCACGCCTGTAAGAGCGTCGGCTCCAGCGCCTCCCCGCCCAAGATCACATAGCGCAATTGATCTGACAAGGCGCGGTGTGCGAGGCTGGCCATCAACGCCTTAAACGCACTGGGGGTCTGATTTAAGACGGTGACACCCTGCTCACAGATCAACTGGTAAAAAGCGTCGGCAGAGCGAGCAATGGAATGAGGCACGATGACCAGTTTGCCGCCATAACGCAGTGCACCCCACAGCTCCCAGACCGAGAAATCGAACGCAAACGAGTGAAACAGGCACCAAGTATCATGTTCGTTAAAGTCATACCATGGTTGCGTCGCCTCGAACAGCCGCACCACTTGCGCATGTTCGACCATCACGCCCTTGGGCGTGCCGGTCGAGCCCGACGTATAAATCACATACGCCAGATGCCGGGCCGTCAGCGCGGCCACCGACGGATTCGTGTCTGGCAACGCCGGCACGGTGGCCGGATCGAGCACCGTGCACTCGGCCAGCGCCGCCTCACCCAACGCAGCACGCCCAGCCGCATCCGCCAGCACCATGTTCGGTGCCGCATCCGCCAGAATGTGCGTCAAGCGCTCGCCTGGGTAACTCGGATCCAGCGGCACATAAGCGCCACCCGCTTTCACAATCGCCAGCAGCCCCATGACCAGCGCTGGCGAGCGCTCGACGCAGATTGCCACGCGCGCATCGGGCTTGACGCCTAACCCGATCAACTGGTGCGCAAGGCGATTGGCCTGTGCGTTCAGCTGCGCATAACTGAACGTTTGGCCCTCAAACACCAGCGCCGTCGCCTCAGGCGTGCGCTCAACCTGCGCCTCGAATAGCTGATGCACGCACCAGTTCGACGGATACGCCTGCTGCGTCGCGTTCCACGTGTTAAGCAGCAACTCGCGCTCCGCCTCGGGCAGCACCTGCA
>NZ_JAHLKN010000164.1:0-602 GCF_021498065.1 Mycetohabitans sp. B3
GATCGTGCGATGGGGCTCTTTATCAATACGCTGCCGCTGCGTGTGGAGCTGGACGGCAGTGTGCAGGCGTGTGTGCGGAGCACGCACGCGCGCTTGGCCGCGCTGTTGGAACATGAACATGCGTCGCTGGCGCTCGCGCAGCGCTGCAGCGGCGTGCCGGCGGGCACGCCGCTCTTTAGTGCGCTGCTCAATTACCGGCACAATGCAATGGGCTCGGATGAGTGCAGCAGGCTACCGGGTGTGGAGCTGTTGAGTGCCCAGGAGCGCACCAATTACCCGCTGATACTGTCGGTCGAGGACTTTGGGCAGGCACTGGGGCTGACCGCGCAGAGCGTGCCGTCGCTGGAGCCTGAGCGGGTGTGCGCGTATATGCAGCAGGCGCTGCACAGCTTGGCCGACGCACTCGAGGCGGCGCCCGATACTGCAATGCAGCAGTTGCAGGTGCTGCCCGAGGCGGAGCGCGAGTTGCTGCTGCAGACATGGAATGCGACGCAGCAAGACTATCCGTCGCACTTATGCATCCACCAGTTGTTTGAAGCGCAGGTCGAGTGCATGCCCGAGGCGCCAGCGCTGGTCTATGAAGACCAAACGTTCAGTTATGC
>NZ_JAHLKN010000165.1:0-478 GCF_021498065.1 Mycetohabitans sp. B3
TTAGGAGTCGGACTGTGCCGCTGGACCAGTCGATGTGGGGGCTGGGTTGGTCGACGTGCAAGGTGGCGGGCAAGGTGGCGTGGGTGATGGCTTGGATCATCTTGACCACACCGGCGGCGCCGGCGGCGGCTTGGGTGTGGCCGATGTTGGATTTGATGGATCCCAGCCAAAGCGGTTGATCGGGCGTGTGGTGGTGGCCGTAGGTGGCGTGTAGGGCGCCGGCTTCGATGGGGTCACCCAGTGTGGTGCCGGTGCCGTGGGCTTCGACGGCGTCGACCTGGTCGTGGGTGAGGCCGGCGTTGGCTAGTGCTTGGTTGATGACGCGTTGTTGTGACGGGCCGTGGGGTGCGGTCAGTCCGTTGGATGCGCCGTCTTGGTTGATCGCCGATCCAGCGACGATCGCAAGGACCGGGTGGTTGTTGCGGCGGGCCTCGGAGAGCCGTTCAAGGACCAAGACCGCGGCGCCTTCACCCCAGCC
>NZ_JAHLKN010000166.1:0-521 GCF_021498065.1 Mycetohabitans sp. B3
GTGTAGTCCACCCCGAGGGCGGCCAGGAACAGGAACGCGAACAGTGGGGTGCTGTTGTCCAGGGCGGGAAAGCCGAATACGTGGATGCTGGCCCAGCCGCCGAGTCCCAACGCGGCCAGCGCGCCGAGAATGGTGGCGGCCAGCAGGATCAGCGGAGCCAATGCGGAGCGCAGCAGCGCGTAGAGCACCACCAAGATGACGGCAAGGATGGCCGGAATCAGCAGGGCACGGTCGTGCTCGGCCGCGTCGCGTACGTCAAGTGCCTGCGCATCCGGCCCGCCGACCAACGCGGAGGGGGACGCTTGGCTGGCCGAATGTCGAAGCGCTGCAATCGTTGTGAACGCCCGTTCGGAAGATGGTGGGGCGTCGATCACCACCGACCACTTGGTCAGTCCGGCCCCGAACTTGCCGGAGCGGCCCGACTCGGTAACCGAGACCACGCCCGGTGTTGCGCCAATGGCTTGCCGCACTTGCGTCGCCTGCGCCGAGGGGGCTACCACCAGTGTGGGGTTAACCAGGCC
>NZ_JAHLKN010000167.1:0-1252 GCF_021498065.1 Mycetohabitans sp. B3
CCTTAGATGTGGGTCCGGAAGTCGTGGTGGGGCTGTGCGCCGAGCGCTCGCTTGAGGCAATCATTGGCCTATTAGGCATTCTGAAGGCGGGCGGCGCGTATTTGCCGCTGGACCCCAGCCATCCGGCCGAGCGCTTAGCGTCTATGTTGCGCCAGGCGAGCGTCGCGGTGTTGGTGACGCAATCCCACCTTGAAGCGAGGCTGCCTGAAATCCAGGCACGACGTATTGATTTGGATACGGACTGGGCCAAGATTGCCGCGTGTCCCAAGACACGACTGGACAGTGGAGTCACCGCCGAGCATCTTGCTTACATTATTTATACCTCAGGTTCGACAGGGCAGCCTAAAGGCGTGATGCATTCGCATCGTGGCGTTGTCAATTATTTAAGTTTTCTGACTCGCCATTACGCCATCACGGGTGCGGATACTATTTTAAATATTACGGGTCTTGCCTTTGACCCCTGTGTGCGCGACTTGTTTGGTCCGTTGGCAGCAGGCGCGCGCGTGATCATCGTGCCCAATGAGCAGGCGAAAGAGCCAGGCCGCTATCTATCAGCGATTCGCGAAAGGTCGGTGACGAAACTGCTGAGTATCACACCGAGCTTTTTGCGTGGTCTTTGTGAAACCGTACCGGCGGGTCCCATCACATCGTCGTTGAATACTATCTTGACCTCTGGTGAGCCGCTGGAGGCAAGTGTATGTGAACAGGTACACAAGGCGTTTGGCCCTCAAGTAACGGTGGTCAATCAATACGGTCCCAGCGAATGCACGATGGCGTCAACGTGGTTCAAGGCCGACGTCCAGCAGGAAGGAAGGGTGCCGATCGGTCGGCCGGTGCCCAATGTGCGAGTCTATGTGCTGGGGCAGCATTTAGAGCCCTTGCCGATAGGTGTGACGGGCGAGTTGTATATTGCGGGCGCGGGAGTGGCGCGTGGCTATATCAACCAACCCGAACTGAGTGCCGAACGCTTTATACCGAGCCCATTTAGCTCCGGCGAACGGCTATACCGAACAGGAGACCTGGCAAGATGGCGCTTGAATGGGCAGTTGGAATATATCGGCCGCGTGGATCAGCAGATCAAAATTCGGGGCTTTCGCATCGAACCCGGCGAAATCGAAGCGGCATTGGTCAAGCATCCGAGCATCGCGCAGTCAGTGGTGGTGTCGCGCGAGGATTGTCCGGGTGACAGACGTTTGGTGGCCTATTGGGTCGCGGCTGACGGTGGGGTGATGACACCGGTTGAGCTCAAAGC
>NZ_JAHLKN010000168.1:0-411 GCF_021498065.1 Mycetohabitans sp. B3
ACGGTGACAGCTATGACCTGGAAACGGGTGAGGTCCTCCCCGGTCCGAGCAAGCGGCCGGTGACCCAGCGCGACATCACCTACCGGGCCCCCGCCCGCTCGCTTCGCAACGTCTTCGCCGCCTATACCCTCTACGACCTCACGGCGCGGCTGGTGTTGGGGGACCCCGAGGCCTATCCGGCGGATCGGGCGCGCGCGATAGAGCCCAAGGCGGGTGCCGCCACCAGCGTCGAAATATCCCGCCAGGGCGGCCGTGCGGCCGCCTACATTCCCGGAGCCGGGCGTGATTTCCGCATGACGGCGGTGGATTTTCGGGCCAGCATGCGCACCCGCCAGCTCAATGCGGCGCAACTGGCGGAGAACCGGTGGGCGGCGCTGTCCCGCGACTACGGTATGAAGTCGGGGCAGCAGG
>NZ_JAHLKN010000169.1:0-737 GCF_021498065.1 Mycetohabitans sp. B3
GATGCGCCGGTGCTGCTGGAACTACCGACGGACCGGCCGCGCCCGGCACAACAGTCGTTTGCTGGTGCCCACGTGCCGGTGCAGATCGATGCATCGACTACGCAAGCGCTTAAGCGCTTAAGCGCGGAGCATGGCACGACGCTATTTATGACGGTGCTCGCCGCGTGGAGCGCGGTGCTCGCGCGCCTGTCAGGTCAGGATGATTTGGTCATCGGCACGCCTAGCGCGAACCGGGGGCATGCTGCGATCGAGCCGTTGATTGGCTTCTTTGTCAATACGCTGGCGTTGCGTGTCGACTTATCTGGCGAGCCTAATACGAGCGAACTGCTTAAGCGCGTGCGGTGCACGACGCTGGACGCGCAGGCGCATCAAGATCTGCCGTTCGAGCAAGTGGTCGAGATCGTGCAGCCGCCGCGTCGATTGAATCATACGCCGCTGTTTCAGGTGATGTTTGCGTGGCAGAGCAACGAGATAGGGCAATGGAGCTTACCCGAGCTGGATGTCAAGCCTGGTGAGCTTAATTACGACATGGTCAGGTTTGACCTGGAAATGCATTTGTATGAGGCAGGTGAGCAGATCACTGGTTCGTTACATTATGCGAGTGCGCTGTTTGACCCCACGACGATCGAGCGGCACGTAGGGTATCTGAAGACGATGTTGCAGGCGATGGCGGCTTGCCCACAGCAATCGGTGGCAACACTGCAGATGCTGGGAGCGGATGAGCGTCAGTTGCTGCT
>NZ_JAHLKN010000170.1:0-398 GCF_021498065.1 Mycetohabitans sp. B3
GTTGTAACGCTTGCCGCGCCGGCATCGCTGAACTGTGCCGCCTGCCAAGAATGAAGACGGGTAAGGCAACCACGACCATGATCCGGTGATGACCGGCAACACTGCGATCGGCCGGGCTATCCAGCCATCGGCGATGCCGCGTGGACCCCGGTCAAATAACCCGGTGTGCAGTGCGTGATTTCCACACCGGGGACTGGGTCTTTGATGCCATGGTCGCGATTCACGTTGACTCCCGCGGCAGGTTCAGTATCAATCCTGTTGACAGAAAATGGTTTTGGTCAGACTCACATGGAATTAATGTGCGCTAGCCAGCCCCGAGGTTCCATGACCATGAGAAATGGTCAGAAGGCGTCCTCATTGGAAG
Organism: Mycetohabitans sp. B3; assembly: GCF_021498065.1. Lineage (NCBI taxonomy): Bacteria > Pseudomonadati > Pseudomonadota > Betaproteobacteria > Burkholderiales > Burkholderiaceae > Mycetohabitans > Mycetohabitans sp. B3. The sequence goes on from NZ_JAHLKN010000170.1 coordinate 365, forward strand.
TCCCAGTGCCGCCGAAGTACTGACGAGCCCCCAT
>NZ_JAHLKN010000171.1:0-603 GCF_021498065.1 Mycetohabitans sp. B3
GGCATGGAGGGGTCGAATTGTCCACGAGGTGCGCGTGGTCGGCGCTGAGCACAAACTCACTACCCACCGATGTTGCCAAGGGGTGATCGGAATGCGCCGGCTGCAAGTGCACCTGCGGCAACCAGCACTGCGCCGCGACCACCGCGGCAGCCCACGCCAAGGCCAGCGCGACGATCGCGGATCGCGTCCACACCACGCGGCGGCCTTTCATGCGGCTCACTATATACCCCCTACTGGTATAGTGTAAAGGGTGGGCTCCGGGTTGCGGGATGCCTGATGTCCTAGCAGGGTAAACAGGGTATATGCGCACTGCCGAATCGATCGAGACGAGGAGCGGTTAATGCCGGTAATGCCAACGGGCGGCCACCCATTCGGGAGCGCACAGCTCAGTAGGCGCGGCTTCATCGGCGCCGGCATCGCCGGCGGGCTGGCGTTGGCCGGTTGCGGCCACTCGCAGACCACGCAGACCGGCGAAACGGCCATGGCCGATGCGATCGCGGCCGCCGAGCGAGCCCGTCCGCACACCGGGCGAACGGTTACCGCCAGCCTCACCCCGCAACAGGCACAGATCGATCTGGGCGGGCCGGTGGTGCAAACGTTGGC
>NZ_JAHLKN010000172.1:0-374 GCF_021498065.1 Mycetohabitans sp. B3
TTCCACGGGTGGCCGGCGGCGGCTCGATTACCCTCCATGAGGTCAACGCGATGACCCGCGAGCGATTCACCGAAGTGTTCGGCCATGTCGTGCAGGACGTCCCCTGGGTGATCGACCGTGCCTACGAGCACCGGCCGTTCGCCGACACCGCCGCGCTTCGCGAGGCGTTCCAGGACGCGGTGCTCACCGGGTCCTCCGAGCAGCAGATGGAGCTACTCAATGCGTTTCACGATCTGGGTGCCGAGGACGAGACCGGACGCGCCCTGGCCGTCGACCACGTGTCGCTATCCAATCTCGACGAGCGGGATCACAACGTAGTGGTGGAGCTTGCCAGCGCCTACCGTGAACACTTCGGCTTCCCGCTGATCATCTGC
>NZ_JAHLKN010000173.1:0-413 GCF_021498065.1 Mycetohabitans sp. B3
GGCGTGAACATGACCTCACCGATCAAATCGTTGGCGATGGGTGAATCATAGGCCAAGCCTAATAATTTTGCAAGGCATTGCCTAATTCTTTAGGCGTCGGGCGTGACCGATGGCTGCCTTTGATTCTTGATATTTCGAAGAAGAACGATTTGTGCTTTTGCAAAAGCTTCGGCTGCGTCGATGAGATCGTACTGCCATGCACCATGCAAGTCCAGCACTGTACGCCCAGGCGCAACTTTTGTAAGCGTCGCGCGGGAAGGGCAGACTTCGTCTGGCTCACATCCGGGAAAGTAATGGACAGTCATGCTGCGTGTGGAGCAACGTAGATTGCATTACTGCGCGGTTGGGAATCGGAACGCTTGAGAAGCATGGCCTCGTGCATCCTGCTTTCCTTTTGATGGACAGGCTATCAA
>NZ_JAHLKN010000174.1:0-851 GCF_021498065.1 Mycetohabitans sp. B3
CAGTTCCTGCACGTGGTGACGAAAAAAGGCCAGGGCTACAAGCTGGCCGAGGCCGATCCGGTGCTGTACCACGGTCCGGGCAAGTTTAATCCGGATGAGGGCATCAAGCCTGGCGGCGCCGCTAAGAAAACCTACACCAAGGTCTTCGGCGAATGGCTGTGCGATGCGGCGGAACTGGACCCGCGGGTGGTGGGCATCACGCCGGCGATGCGCGAGGGCTCGGGGCTGGTGGAGTTCGAGCAGCGCTTCCCGCAACGCTATTTTGACGTGGGCATTGCCGAGCAGCACGCGGTGACCTTCGCCGGCGGGTTGGCGGCCGAAGGGTTGAAGCCGGTGGTGGCGATCTACTCGACGTTTCTGCAGCGCGGCTACGACCAGTTGATCCATGACGTGGCGTTGCAGAACCTGCCGGTGATGTTCGCGCTGGACCGCGCGGGGCTGGTGGGCGCGGACGGGGCCACGCATGCGGGCGCCTACGACATGGCGTACCTGCGCTGTATCCCGAACATGGTCGTAATGGCGCCGGCCGACGAGAACGAGTGCCGGCAGATGCTACACACGGGCTTGCAGCTTGACGGGCCGAGCGCGGTGCGCTATCCGCGGGGTACGGGGCCTGGAGTGGCTACGCAAAAGCGGCTGAGCGCAGTGCCAGTGGGCAAGGGGGAGATCCGACGGCAGTCGCATGCGCCGGCCGGCCACCGGGTGGCGATCCTGGCGTTCGGCTCGATGCTGACGCCGAGCCTGACGGCGGCGCAGGAGTTCGACGCGACGGTGGCGAACATGCGTTTTGTGAAGCCGCTGGACGAGGCGCTCGTGCGGCAGCTCGCCGACACGCATGAGCTACTCGTGAC
>NZ_JAHLKN010000175.1:0-391 GCF_021498065.1 Mycetohabitans sp. B3
CTTCGGCTGGCTCAACCGCTCATCGTACGAAGCGGTTTCGTCCATCGGTGCGTCTTGCAGACCGGCCGGCTTCACATCCCAACGCGATGGTTTTTTATGCCCCTGCGGCTGGCTCAACCGCTCATCGTACGAAGCGGTTTCGTCCATCGGTGCGTCTTGCAGATCGGCTGGCTTCACATCCCAACGCGAGGGTTTTTTCTGTCCCTTCGGCTGGCTCAACCGCTCATCGTACGAAGCGGTTTCGTCCATCGGTGCGTCTTGCAGATCGGCTGGCTTCACATCCCAACGCGATGGTTTTTTCTGTCCCTTCGGCTGGCTCAACCGCTCATCGTACGAAGCGGTTTCGTCCATCGGTGCGTCTTGCAGACCGGCCGGCTTCACATCCCAACGC
>NZ_JAHLKN010000176.1:0-202 GCF_021498065.1 Mycetohabitans sp. B3
GCCTGCCGCCCAAGTCGCGGACGTTGGCGTACAGACCGACTCCGAGCCCGTTGCCCAAGTCGCGGACCTCGGCGTACAGACCGACTCTGAGCCCGCCGCCCAAGTCGCGGACGTTGGCGTACAGACCAAACCTGAGCCTGCCGCCCAAGTCGCGGACGTTGGCGTACAGACCGACTCCGAGCCCGTTGCCCAAGTCGCGGAC
>NZ_JAHLKN010000177.1:0-511 GCF_021498065.1 Mycetohabitans sp. B3
CCGCCGGAAGGCCCGAAGACACCGCGCTGGCTGTGGATCGCGGCTGGCGCGGCGGTGGTCCTGGTCATCGGTTTGGTCATCGCGCTGGTGATCGCGAACATTTCAGTCAAGAACCAGACCGCCCTCGAGCCGCTGCCACCGATCGCTGGGCCAAGCTCGACAATCGCGCCCCCCACGACGCGAACCTCACCCACGCCCAGCAGCAGCCCGGCGCCCACAACGACCAGCGGTTCGGCGACACCGACCACGACGCCTACCGCCGGTGCGATGCAGACCGTCGTGTACACCGTCACCGGCGAAGGCCGCGCGATCAGCGTCACCTACATGGACACCGGGGACGTCATACAGACCGAATTCAATGTCGCGCTGCCCTGGAACAGAGAGGTGAGCCTGTCGCGGTCGGCGAACCATCCGGCGAGCGTCACCATCGTCAACATCGGCCACAACGTGACCTGCTCGGTGACGGTGAGCGGTGTTCAGGTCCGCCAGCGCACCGGGGTCGGCTTGACCA
>NZ_JAHLKN010000178.1:0-3475 GCF_021498065.1 Mycetohabitans sp. B3
CGCGCAGGTACAGCATGACGGTCGTGACGTGAGCGAGGCACACCGGATGTTGCCGCCGGCGTTGAACGATCGGCTGCGTGTACAGGCAAAGCGGCTAGGCGTGAGCTTAGCGAGCCTATGTCATTTGGCATGGGCGCAGGTGCTCGCCCGTGCGAGTGGCCAACAACGTGTAGTGTTTGGCACCGTGCTGTTCGGGCGGATGCAGGCGGGTGAGGGTGCCGATTGCGCGATGGGGCTCTTTATTAATACGCTGCCGCTGCGTGTAGACCTGGACGGCAGTGTGCAGGCGTGTGTGCGGAGCACGCACGCGCGCTTGGCCGCACTGTTGGAACATGAGCATGCGTCGCTGGCGCTCGCGCAGCGCTGCAGCGGCGTGCCGGCCGGTACACCGCTTTTTAGTGCGCTGCTTAATTACCGGCACAATGCAATGGGCTCGGATGAGTGCAGCAGGCTACCGGGTGTGGAACTGTTGAGCGCGCAGGAGCGCACTAATTACCCCATCGGGCTGTTAGTGGACGATGATGGGCAGTCGTTGGAGCTAACGGCCCAGAGTGTGCCGTCGCTGGAGCCGGAGCGAGTATGCGTGTATATGCAGCAGGCGCTGCACAGCTTGGCCGACGCGCTCGAAGCGGCACCCGACACCGCAGTGCAGCAGCTGCAGGTGCTGCCCGAGGCGGAGCGCGAGTTGCTGCTTAACACGTGGAACGCGACGCAGCAGGCGTATCCGTCGAACTGGTGCGTGCACCAGCTATTCGAGGCGCAGGTCGAGCGCACGCCTGAGGCGACGGCGCTGGTGTTTGAGAACCAAACGTTCAGTTATGCGCAGCTCAATTCACAAGCTAATCGCCTCGCGCACCAGTTGATCGAGTTGGGCGTCAAGCCCGATGCACGGGTGGCAATCTGCGTCGAGCTCTCGCCGGCGCTGGTTGTGGGCATGCTGGCGATCTTAAAGGCTGGCGGTGCGTATGTGCCGCTGGACCCGAGCTACCCAGGCGAGCGCTTGGCGCACATCCTCGCCGATGCGGTACCGAGCATTGTGCTCGCCGATGCGACCGGGCGCGCTGCGTTGGGCGAGGCGGCACTCGCGTCCTGCACGGTGCTTGATCCGGCCACCCTGCCGGCATTACCGGACACCAATCCATCGGTGGTGGGACTGACGGCCCGGCATTTGGCGTATGTGATTTATACGTCGGGCTCAACCGGCACCCCGAAGGGCGTGATGGTGCCACATCATGCGATTGCGCGGCTGGTCATTAATAGTGACTTTGTTGACATTCGCACCGATGATCGTGTGGCATTCGCAGCGAACCCGGCGTTCGACGCGAGCACGTTTGAAGTGTGGGCGCCGCTGTTAAATGGCGCCACCGTTGTGGTGATCGATCATGACACGGTGCTGATGCCCGCTGCGTTTGCGCACATTTTGCGCGAACAGCGCATTAGCATCTTGTGGTTCACCGTTGGCTTGTTCAACCAGATGGCCGCACAGGTAGGCACGGCCTTCTCTCAACTGAAGGCATTAATTGTCGGAGGAGACGTGTTGGATGCGAGGTGGGTTGCGCAAGTGATGCGCGGGTCACCTCCTGAGCAGCTGATCAACGGTTATGGTCCGACCGAAAGCACTACGTTTGCGACGACTTACAAGATCACATCCGTTCCGGAAACAAACGCCAGCATCCCGATTGGCCGGCCGATTGCGAACACACGCGTTTATTTACTTGACGCGCACGGCCAGCCGGTGCCACTGGGTGCGGTCGGCGAATTGTATATTGGTGGCGCGGGGGTAGCACGGGGCTATCTGAACCGTCCGGAGTTGACCGCTGAGCGCTTTGTGCCCGATCCGTTCTCCGATGAAGCGGGGGCACGGCTGTATAAGACCGGGGATGTGGCGCGGTATTTACCGGACGGCAATCTGGAGTTTGTGGGTCGCAACGATGAGCAAGTGAAGATCCGCGGCTTTCGGATTGAACCGGGCGAGATCGCAACGTGCTTAACGGCGCACCCGCAGGTGCGTGATGCGGTGGTGGTAGCAACCGGTGAGGGCACGGATAAGCGGCTGGTGGCGTATGTGCAGGCCGAAGCGGACGAGCAACTCGCGAGCACACTGCGCGCGCAGGTGGCGGCGGGCCTGCCTGAGTATATGGTGCCCAGTGCGTTCGTGCGGCTCGATGCGTTTCCGCTGACACCGAACGGCAAGCTCGATCGCCGAGCGTTGCCCGCACCGGATGATGCGGCGCTCGCGCATCAAGCGTATGAAGCGCCCCAAGGTGAGCTCGAGACGACACTCGCGGCGATCTGGGCAGAGCTATTGGGTGTCGAACGTGTCGGTCGGCACGACAGCTTTTTTGCGCTCGGGGGCCACTCGCTGCTGGCGGTGCGGTTGATGAACCGGGTCAGAGGACTGGGCGCTGACGTGCCGCTGGCGACCTTGTTTGCGACGCCCACGTTGGCCGCGTTTGCCGCGGCGCTTGAAGCCCACTACTTGCAGCAAGGCACCGATGCGCTGCCCGAGATCATGCCGGTGTCGCGTGAAGGCGGTTTGCCATTATCGTTCGCCCAGCAGCGGCTGTGGTTCCTCGCGCAGCTCGATGGGGTCAGTGACACGTATCATATTCCGCTGGCGCTGCACGTACGCGGACCGCTTGATCGAGCGGCCTGGCAACAGGCATTGGATGCGCTGTTCGCGCGTCATGAAGCGCTGCGCTCGACGTTTGTGAGCGTTGACGGTCAGCCGCAGGTGCAATTGCTGCCGGCAGACACGGGCGTGCCGCTGCGCTGGCATGATCTGCGCGGCGTACCAAACGCGCCGGCGAAACTGGCCCGCTTGCGTCACGAAGTCGCGCACGCGCCGTTCGATCTGGCGCGCGGCCCGTTGATCCACGCGTGCGGCATTCAAGTGGCCGATGATGAGTACGTGATGCTGCTCACACAGCACCATATTGTGTCGGATGGCTGGTCAATCGGGGTGTTCGCGCGCGAGTTGAGTGCACTGTACGCGGCGAGCGTCGGGGCGCAAGCCGATCCGTTGCCGCCGCTGGCGGTTCAGTATCCGGACTATGCAGCGTGGCAACGGCAGTGGCTCACGGGCGAGCGGCTGCAGGCGCAAAGCGACTATTGGCGCGCGACGCTGGCCGACGCACCTGTGCTGCTGGCACTGCCGACCGACCGGTCGCGCCCGGCACAACAGTCGTTTGCCGGCGCACACGTGCCGGTGCAGATCGATGTGCAAACCACGCGTGCACTGAAGCGCTTGAGCGGTGAGCATGGCACGACGCTATTTATGACGGTGCTTGCCGCATGGAGCGCGGTACTCGCGCTCCTGTCGGGCCAGCACGACGTGGTCATCGGCACGCCCAGCGCTAATCGTCACCATCGCCAGATCGAGCCGTTAATTGGTTTTTTTGTTAATACGCTGGCGTTGCGCGTGGATTTGTCGGGCGAACCTGATATCGCAGAGCTGCTCGCGCGCGTGCGGCGC
>NZ_JAHLKN010000179.1:0-431 GCF_021498065.1 Mycetohabitans sp. B3
TGGAAGTACTCCTCAGCGTTGGACGTCGACAGATTGATGCAGCCGTTGGTGACATTGCTGTTGCCTTGCGCGCCCGCACTTTGCGGGTTGGCGTGGATGAACTCACCGTTGTTGGAGATCCGCACCGCCCAGCGCTCGTGCACGTTGCTGTATCCAGCGGCCGGGTTGGACATGTAGAAGTCCGAGTACTTCTCGGTCACCACATGGACACCGTTGCGGGTGACGTTGCGCGCCAGGTCGGCCTCGCCGTAGCTGCACGGGAAGTCCATGATGACTCCCTCATCGGTGACGACCTGAATGCGGTGGGAGGGGACCTCGGCCTTCACGATCTGGCGGCGCCCGATCTGGAAGTTCAACGTCATGTCTTGGGCACCGTAGGCGCCGTCGCCGAACGGCAGCCCATAGAGCTTGGCGTCGACGCTGACCGTGGT
>NZ_JAHLKN010000180.1:0-585 GCF_021498065.1 Mycetohabitans sp. B3
GGCGGTGGTTTCGCCGCCTCTGCCGGTAACGGCGGCAATTCCGGGCTGTTCGGCAACGGAGGCAGCGGCGGCAACGGCGGCAACGGCGGACTCGGCCAGGCCGCGAGCGGCGACGATAGCCAGGGCGGCATAGGTGGCGATGGCGCGCAGGGCGGCAACGGTGGCAAGGCGGGCTTCTTCTACGGCAACGGCGGCAATGGCGGCTTCGGCGGAAACGGCGCCAATGGCGGAGACAACTCCGGCACGTCATCTGCCGTCAACGGTGCCGGCGGCATGGGCGGCTGGGGCGACGCCGGTCCCGGCGGGTTCGGCGGCCATGGCGGCGACGCGCTGCTGTTCGGCAACGGCGGCAACGGTGCCAACGGCGGAAACACCGGGGCCCCCGGGACGCTCAGCGGCGGCGGCACCGGGACCGTGTACCTGACCAGCAATGGCGGCGACGGCGGTCAGGGAGGCATCTTCTTGGGCAACGGCGCCAACGGTGGTGCGGCCGGGAATGTGCCCGCCGGCTTCATGGCGCCTTCGCTCAACGGTATCGGTGGTGACGGCGGCGACGCCTTCCTGATCGGCAACGGTGGCAACGGC
>NZ_JAHLKN010000181.1:0-442 GCF_021498065.1 Mycetohabitans sp. B3
ACGATGCTTTGAAACGGCGTCCACGTTGCCCTGAAACACCGTCTACCTTCGTCTGAAATGACCGTCTACGATGGCCTGAAATACGCAACCTGCGCATGATCCTGCGCAAGCTGCGGCTTTTTTACGCTTTGATCCTGGTTGCTCTGCTCGATCGCGATGCTCACAGGTTGTCGGCAGCATGAACTCGCCGCAGAGCAAAGCGTATTGTTCAGGACGGACTTCTATGAGCAGAAAGTTGTCAAGAGTTTTGTGCAAGAAAAAAAATCCATAAGCAGATACCTTGAGTTTTAGCCAAGCGATATCAACACGCATTAGGGTGGGGTCGAACCAATTGTGCGCACGTGAGACATTCACCTGCAGTGAACTAGACTAAAACTGACAGTGGTTGGTTTTTCATGCTGGCGTGCGTTGCCGCGCAGGGCGTAGTCCGTAGCGGCAACGC
>NZ_JAHLKN010000182.1:0-380 GCF_021498065.1 Mycetohabitans sp. B3
CGATTGCGCGACTGGCAGGCCGCAGGCGTGTGGAGCAGGCTGCATCTGGCGATGCTTTGCCGGTTGCGTGAACATGACCAGATTGATTGGGAGCGAGCGAGCCTGGATGCGGCCAGCGTTGCCAGCCCCCGGGGGGCCAGGAAACTGGCCCCAACCCGACGAACCGAGGCAAACTGGGGAGCAAACGGCATCGGGTCGTAGATGCCCGGGGCGTTTCCTTGGCGATCACAGTCACGGGTGCCAACCGGCATGATTCGATGGCCTTCGAGCGCACCCTCGATACCCTCCCAGCCGTGCCGGGCTTGAGCGGTTCGCCGCGCAAACGCCCGGGCAAACTGCATGCGGACAAGGGCTACGACTTTGTCCGCTGCCGACGCTAT
>NZ_JAHLKN010000183.1:0-520 GCF_021498065.1 Mycetohabitans sp. B3
ACTTCAGCCCTCCGACCACGGGGGATACGGTTATCCACAGACGCTATCAACAGTGGGGATAAATCACACGCGTGTGATTGAACTACAAAAGACTTGCTGGCGCGATGACCCACCTACCCAGTAATGAATTCATTACGGGTGTGGTATGGGTCAGTGCCAGCGCATCGTGAGCAACAATCCGGTGATCATGAAAGCGAACGCGATCGCGTAGTTCCACGGACCCAGCTGAGCCATCCAATTGAGCGCCGCGGGAGCTTGACTACCGACGGCAGCCAACTGGAACACCATCAACCAGACCAGGCCGATGAGCATCAAACCGATGAACAACGCGACGAACCAGACGCTGGAAGGGCCGACCTTCACCTTCACTGGGGTGCGGCTCACCGGCTTGACGGTGAAGTCGTTCTTCTTACGGACCTTCGACTTAGGCATTGGTACCTCGAAATACCTCAACAACACAATGAGCGGGACAGGACTGCAACGATTACGGTTGCAGCATTAGGCATAGCTTTGCCACGAG
>NZ_JAHLKN010000184.1:0-295 GCF_021498065.1 Mycetohabitans sp. B3
GATGAACCGGGTCAGAGGACTGGGCGCTGACGTGCCGCTGGCGACCTTGTTTGCGACGCCCACGTTGGCCGCGTTTGCCGCGGCGCTCGAAGCCCACTGGCAACAAGGCACCGAGGCGCGGCCCGAGATCACGCCGGTGTCGCGCGAAGGCAGATTGCCGCTATCGTTTGCCCAGCAGCGGCTGTGGTTCCTCGCGCAGCTTGAGGGCGTCAGTGAGTCGTATCATATGCCGCTGGCGCTACATGTGCGCGGGCCACTTGATCGGGCCGCATGGCAACAGGCATTGGATGCGTTG
>NZ_JAHLKN010000185.1:0-7048 GCF_021498065.1 Mycetohabitans sp. B3
GTGCGTGCTCCGCACACACGCCTGCACACTGCCGTCCAGCTCCACACGCAGCGGCAGCGTATTGATAAAGAGCCCCATCGCACGATCAGCACCCTCACCCGCCTGCATGCGTCCGAACAGCACGGTGCCAAACACCACCCGTTGTTGGCCACTCGCGCGGGCGAGCACCTGCGCCCACGCCAAATGACATAGGCTCGCTAAGCTCACGCCTAGGCGCCGCGCATGCACACGCAGCCGATCGTTCAACGCCGACGGCAGCATCCGGTGTGACTCGCTCACGTCACTGCCGTCGCCCTGTACCTGCGCGAGCCCAAACGGCAGGGTCGGCTCCACATCCGCGAGCAGCTCGGTAAAAAAGCGCGTATGCTCGGCTTCACTCACACCTAGCCTCGCTTGCGCGACCAGATGGCGGAACGGCTGCGCCGGCGGCAGCATGTCGCCTCGCCCCTCGATGAATGCGCGCACCTCCGCGTGCATCACCTCCAGCGTCGAATGATCGCCAATCAAATGGTGCAGCCGCTGCATGAGCAGCCAGCGCCCCTCACTATCCTGGGCGATCGCACAGTGCAGCAGCGGCGCTTGCGTCAGATCCAGCCGCGTATGACGCGGATCAAAGCGCCGCGCTAATTGCTCGGCGATCGGCCCGTCAGCGGCGTCTAACGTCAGCTCGGTGATCGGCAACCGCGCGTGGCGCCACACCACTTGCGCGGGCATCGACACGCCTTCCCACACGAACGCGGTGCGCAAAATATCGTGCCGATCGATCACCTGCTGCAGCGCGTGCAGATACTGGTCAAGCCGCGCTCGCGTGTCAAAGGCCAACTGCACCATCAGCAGATACGGATCGCCGTCGCGCGCGAGTAGATGGTGAAACAGCAGCCCGTCTTGAAGCGGCGACAGAGCATAAATGTCCTGGATATTGGCCACACCTTGCGGCACCTGCTCGACAATCTTGTCAATGTCCGCTTGCGTCAGTTCAATAAGCGGCAGCATCGACGGCGTAATCGCACTCGTGTCGGGTGTGATCACGTTGGGCGGCATCACCACGTCACAATGCTGACCCAATGACTGGGCCAGCGCGCTAAGCACCGGCGTGTCGAATAGCGCGCGCACGGATAACCCGACTCCCCGACGCCGCAGACGCTCAATCAACCGCACCGCCAGCAGCGAGTGGCCCCCGAGCGCAAAGAAGCTATCGTGCCGGCCCACACGTTCGACACCCAATAGCTCCGCCCAGATCGCCGCCAGCGTCGTCTCAAGCTCGCTTTGCGGCGCTTCATACGCTTGATGCGCCAGCGCGTCAGCGTCCGGTTCGGGCAGTGCACGCCGATCGAGCTTGCCGTTCGGCGTCAGCGGCCACGCATCGAGCCGCACGAATGCGCTGGGCACCATATACTCGGGCAGGCTCGCCGCCACCTGCGCGCGCAGTGTGCTCGCGAGCTGCTCGTTCGCTTCGGCCTGCACATACGCCACCAGCCGCTTCGCCGAGCCTTCACCGGTTGCTACCACCACCGCATCACGCACCTGCGGATGTGCCGTTAAGCACGCTTCGATCTCCCCCGGTTCAATCCGAAAGCCGCGGATCTTCACTTGCTCATCGTTGCGTCCCAAGAATTCTAGGTTGCCGTCCGGTAAATACCGTGCTAAATCCCCCGTCTTGTACATCCGCGCATCCGGTGCATCCGAGAACGGATCGCGCACAAAGCGCTCGGCAGTCAACTCCGGACGGTTCAGGTAGCCACGTGCCACACCGTCCCCACCAATGTACAGTTCCCCAACTGCGCCCAGCGGCACCGGCTGCCCGTGCGCATCGAGCAGATAAATTTTCAGGTCTGGGATCCGTGCGCCAATCGGATTACCCGCTTGCTTACTGTCCTGCTGCCGAAGTGGCCGATACGTCACATGCACGGTCGCTTCGGTAAGCCCATACATGTTCACCAATTGCGGATGATGCTCGTCGTGCGTGGCATACCATGCCTGCAAGATAGCAGGCTCCAGCGCCTCCCCGCCCAAGATCACGTAGCGTAATTGATCCGATAAGGCGCTGTGTGCTTGGCTGGCCATCAACGCCTTAAACGCACTGGGGGTCTGATTTAAGACGGTGACGCCCTGCTCACAGATCAACTGGTAAAAAGCGTCGGCAGAGCGAGCAATTGAATGGGGCACAATGACAAGCTTGCCACCATAACGCAGTGCGCCCGACAGCTCCCAGACCGAGAAATCGAACGCAAACGAGTGAAACAGGCACCAAGTATCATGCTCGTTAAAGCCATACCACGGTTGCGTCGCCTCGAACAGCCGCACCACTTGCGCATGTTCGACCATCACGCCCTTTGGGGTGCCGGTCGAGCCCGACGTGTAGATCACATACGCCAGATGCCGGGCCGTCAGACCCGCCACCGACGGATTCGTGTCCGGCAACGCCGGCAGCGTAGTCGGATCGAGCACTGTGCACTCGGCCAGCGCCGCCTCGCCCAACGCAGCGCGCCCGGCTGCATCCGCCAGCACAATGCTGGGTGCCGCATCAGCGAGAATGTGCGCCAAGCGCTCGCCTGGGTAGCTCGGGTCCAGCGGCACATACGCACCCCCGGCCTTTAAAATCGCCAGCAGCCCCACGACCAGCGCCGGGCTGCGCTGCACGCAGATTGCCACCCGGGTATCCGGCTTGACACCTAACTCAATCAACTGGTGCGCGAAACGATTGGCTCGGGCGTTCAGCTGCGCATAACTGAACGTTTGGTCTTCATAGACCAGCGCTGGCGCCTCGGGCGTGCGCTCGACCTGTGCTTCGAATAGCTGATGCACGCACCGATGTTTTGGATACGCCTGCTGCGTCGCGTTCCATGTCTGCAGCAGCAACTGGCGCTCGGCCGGTGACAGCAATTCAAGCGTTGCGACTGGCTGCTGGGGGCACGCCACCATGGCGCGCAACATCGCCTGCAGATACCCGACGTGCCGCTCGATCGTGGATCGCTCAAACAGCGCCGTCGCATACGCTAAGCTGCCGATGATCTCGTCACCTGCCTCAGATAAGTTCAGCTCGATATCGAACTTTACGACGTCATACTCGAGCTCAGCCGGCGTGGCCGTGAGCCCAGGTAGGCGCCACTTGCCTGGCTCATTGTTTTGCCACGCGAACATCACTTGAAACAGCGGCGTATGATTCAATTGACGCGGCGGCTGCACGATCTCCACCACTTGCTCGAACGGTAGATCCTGGTGTGCTTGTGCGTCCAACATCGTACGCCGCACGCGCGCGAGCAGCTGGGCGGTATCGGGCTCACCCGACACATCCACGCGCAACGCCAGCGTATTGACAAAGAAGCCGATCAACGGCTCGATGGCGGCATGCCCGCGATTGGCACTGGGTGTGCCGATGACCACGTCGTCCTGGCCTGACAGGCGCGCGAGCACCGCGCTCCATGCGGCAAGCACCGTCATAAATAGCGTGGTGCCGTGCTCCGCGCTTAAGCGCTTCAGTGCTTGCGTGGTTGACGCATCGATCTGCACCGGCACGTGCGCGCCGGCAAACGACTGTTGCGCTGGGCGCGGCCGGTCCGTCGGGAGCGCCAGCAGCACCGGCGCATCGGCCAGCGTCGCACGCCAATAGTCGCTCTGTGCTTGAAGCCGCTCACCCGTGAGCCATTGTCGTTGCCACGCCGCATAGTCCGGATACTGAACCGCCAGCGGTGGCAGCGGATCGACTTGGCCGGCTGTGCTCGCCGCGTACAGCGCACTGAACTCGCGCGCGAGCACCCCGATCGACCAGCCGTCCGACACAATATGGTGTTGCGTGAGCAGCACCACGTGTTCATCATCGGCCACTTGAATGCCGCACGCGTGAATCAATGGGCCGCGCGCCAGATCGAGAGGCGCGTGCGCGGCTTCATGACGCAAGCGGGCCAGTTGCACCTGCGCATCCGGCACCCCACGCAGATCATGCCAGCGCAGCGGCACACCCGTGTGCGCCGGCAGCAGCCGCACCTGCGGCTGACCGTCAACACTGACAAACGTCGAGCGTAGCGCTTCATGACGCGCGAACAACGCATCCAATGCCTGTTGCCAGGCCACTCGATCAAGCGGCCCGCGCACATGTAGCGCCAGCGGCATATGATACGACTCACTGACCCCATCGAGCTGCGCGAGGAACCACAGCCGCTGCTGCGCGAACGATAGCGGCAAACTGCCGTCACGTGAGACCGGCGTGATCTCGGGCCGCGCCTCGGTGCCTTGCTGCCAGTGGGCTTCAAGCGCCGCGGCAAACGCGGCCAATGTGGGCGTCGTAAACAAGGTCGCCAGCGGCACGTCGGCACCGAGCATTCTCACCCGGTTCATCAACCGCACCGCGAGCAGCGAGTGGCCCCCGAGCGCAAAGAAGCTATCGTGCCGGCCCACACGTTCGACACCCAATAGCTCGGACCAGATCGTCGCCAGCGTCGTCGCGAGCTCGCCTTGCGGCGCTTCATACGCTTGATGCGCGAGCGCGGCGTCATCCGGTGCGGGCAGTGCACGCCGATCGAGCTTGCCGTTCGGCGTCAGCGGCCATGCGTCCAGCCGCACAAAGGCACTGGGCACCATATACTCGGGCAGGCTCGCCGCCACCTGCGCGCGCAGTGTGCTCGCCAGTGGCTCATCCGCTTCGGCCTGCACATACGCCACGAGCCGCTTCGCCGAACCCTCACCGGTTGCTACCACCACCGCATCACGCACCTGCGGGTGCGCCGTTAAGCACGCTGCAATCTCCCCCGGTTCAATGCGAAAGCCGCGGATCTTCACTTGCTCATCGTTGCGCCCCAAGAACTCCAGATTGCCGTCCGGTCGGTAACGCGCCACATCCCCGGTCTTATACAGCCGGGCCCCCGCTTCATCGGAGAACGGATCCGGCACAAAGCGCTCGGCGGTCAACGCCGGGCGGTTCAGATAGCCCCGTGCCACCCCGGCGCCACCAATATACAACTCACCGACCGCACCGAGCGGCACCGGTTGACCGTGCGCATCGAGCAGATAAATTTTCAGGTCTGGGATCCGTGCGCCAATCGGATTACCCGCTTGCTTACTGTCCTGTTGTCGAAGTGGCCGATACGTCACATGCACGGTCGCTTCGGTAAGCCCATACATGTTCACCAATTGCGGATGACGCTCGTCGTGCGCCGCATACCACGCCTGTAAGAGCGTCGGCTCTAGCGCCTCCCCGCCCAAGATCACATAGCGTAATTGATCCGATAAAGCGCTATGTGCTTGGCTAGCGATCAACGCCTTAAACGCACTGGGGGTCTGATTTAAGACGGTGACACCCTGCTCACAGACCAACTGGTAAAAAGCGTCGGCAGAGCGGGCAATCGAATGGGGCACGATGACAAGCTTGCCGCCATAACGCAGTGCACCCCACAGCTCCCAGACCGAGAAATCGAACGCAAACGAGTGAAACAGGCACCAAGTATCATGCTCGTTAAAGCCATACCACGGTTGCGTCGCCTCGAACAGCCGCACCACTTGCGCATGTTCGACCATCACGCCCTTGGGCGTGCCGGTCGAGCCCGACGTATAGATCACATATGCCAGATGCCGGGCCGTTAGGCCCGCCACTGATGGATTGGTGTCCGGTAATGCCGGCAGGGTAGCCGGATTGAGCACCGTGCACTCAGCCAGCGCCGCGTCGCCCAATGCAGCGCGCCCAGTCGCATCCGCGAGCACCATGTTCGGTGCCGCATCAGCGAGGATATGCGCCAAGCGCTCACTCGGATAGCTCGGATCCAGCGGCACATAAGCGCCACCCGCTTTTAAAATCGCCAACAACCCCACGACCAGCGCGGCACTACGCTGCACGCAGATCGCCACCCGGGTGTCTGGCTTGACACCCAGGCCAATCAGCTGGTGTGCCAAGCGATTGGCTTGTGCGTTCAGCTGCGCATAGCTCAACGTTTGGTCTTCATAGACCAGCGCCGGCGCTTCGGGCGTGCGCTCAACCTGTGCTTCGAATAGCTGGTGCATGCACACGTGCGATGGATACGCCTGCTGCGGCGCATTCCATTCGACTAGCAGCCGATGCCGCTCGTCAGCGTCGAGCAGATCGATGCTGTCAATCGGTTGCGTAGCATCGGCAGCGAGCACCTGCATGAACCGGATAAACCGGCGCTGATGCGCGTCGAGCATCTCCGCAGTGTAGCAAGCAGGATTGGCATCAAAGTCGATCCGTAATTGACGGCTATTGGATGTCCAATAGACATTGAGCATCAGATCCTCAACCGGACCCGCGAGCAGATTATGGTTCGTCGATGAATGCCCGCCAAACGACAGCGCGTAGTCAAACGGCATCACGTTGATCTTGATGCCGAATAGTAACTGCCCGGGCGGCAGACCAAGTAGACGCCGCAGTGCTTCGCTCGGGTAGCGTTGGTGCCGCAGCCCGCTTTGCATCGCCTGCGCGGCCTGCTGCATGAATGACGACAGGTTCATCCCTGGTTGTATTGTGAGCCGCAGTGGCAATGTATTGGACTTCATACTAGGAATATGCCGGTCTGCACCGAAGCGGGCCTTGACCGGAAGACCCAATACGACGTCTTGCTCACCCGTGAATCGATAAAGATACGCGGCCATCGCCGCCGTCATAAACTGCGTTAGCCGAGAAGCGTCCGACGCAGTGTCACCCAGCGCCTGGGTGGCCAGGTAAGTCGTCTGACGCAACCGCTGCTGTAAAGCCGGAGCGGCACGGTTGGCCAGTGTCGCAGGCTCAGACCAATTGGCGCAGTGCTTGAGCCAATACGCTTCGTCCTTCTCCCGCTGCGCGGAGCTCTGATACTGTGCATCGCTTTCTAACAACGTCAGCACCGAGCCCAACGTATAGGACGCGGGCTCATTCCCAGCACACAGCGCGCTATACACGTATGCAACGCGTTGCGCGATCAGGTACTGGCCATAGCCATCCATCATGATATGGTGATAGCGCTGATACCAAAACCACTGCTCGGGCGCGACTTTCAACAATGCATACTGGAAAAGCGATCCCTGCACTAGATCCACCGTCTGTTCATAATCGGTGCGCATCCAC
>NZ_JAHLKN010000186.1:0-932 GCF_021498065.1 Mycetohabitans sp. B3
ACTATCCAGTAACGCCAGCAACGCCACTTTTTCGCCCTGGTGTTCGAGTCGAACAGCCATGCTATGCGCCACATTGCCGCCGAAGCTCCATCCTAATAAGCAGTAAGGCCCTTTGGGCTGAACCCGGCGCATTTGTTCAAGATAGTCTGACACCATCTCGTCAAGGGTCGATGCAAGCGGGCTTATTCCATCTAACCCACGAGCCTGCAGGCCATAAAGGGGCTGGTTCGGGGGAAGGTAATTGGACAGCTCCATATAGCTCCAGCTCAAACCCAATGCGGGATGAATGCAGAAAAGAGCAGGATGACTGCCTGTGGGCCTAAGAGGAAGCAGAACGGAAAACGAGTTTTTCTGGATCCCGTCACGCTTAAGTAAATGGTGTGCTAAGCCTGCGAGGGTGGGTGCCTCAAACAGCGTACGAATAGCAAGGTCAATCCCTAACGCTGTACGTACACGACTGATCAGGCGCATGGCCAGCAGCGAGTGGCCTCCGAGCGCAAAGAAACTGTCGTGCCAACCGACCTGCTTCACACCCAATAGCTCGGCCCAGATCGACGCGAGTGTCGTCTCGAGCTCGCCTTGTGGCGCTTCATACGCTTGGTGCGCCAGCGCCGCGTCATCCGGTGCGGGCAGCGCGCGCCGATCGAGCTTGCCGTTGGGCGTCAGCGGAAACGCGTCCAGCCGCACAAATGCGCTGGGCACCATATACTCGGGCAATGTTGCGGCCACATGCGCACGCAGCGTGCTCGCCAGTGGCTCATCCGCTTCGGACTGCACATACGCCACCAGCCGCTTAGCCGAGCCCTCACCGGTTGCTACCACCACCGCATCACGCACCTGCGGGTGCACCGTTAAGCACGCTTCGATCTCGCCTGGTTCAATCCGAAAGCCGCGGATCTTCACTTGCTCATCGTTGCGCCCCAAATACTCCA
>NZ_JAHLKN010000187.1:0-406 GCF_021498065.1 Mycetohabitans sp. B3
CTGCGGATCTTGGGGATCGGGGATCTCGTCGGCATCCCATCCGTGCTCGGCGAACTCCGCTTTGCGTCCCTGCGCGGTGGCAACCGCCAACTCGGGCTCGGGGTGCGAGCTGAAGAACTGAAAAGGACTGCTGGCCCCCCATTCCTCGCCCATGAACAGCATCGCCGTGTAGGGCGAACCGAGTACCAATGCGGCTTTGATGGCCAGCTGGCCGCTGGTCAGGTTTTGTGAAGGGCGGTCGCCAAGCGCACGATTGCCGACCTGATCATGGGTGCAGGTGTAGGCGAGCAGACGGGTGGCCGGAATCGTGGCCGTGTCCAGCGGACGTCCGTGGCGGCGGCGCCGGAACGACGAATAGGTACCGGCGTGGAAGAAGCCCCGACGAAGTGTGTGTGCCAGCGTGGCC
>NZ_JAHLKN010000188.1:0-574 GCF_021498065.1 Mycetohabitans sp. B3
CGTCGAGATCGCCCTCTGCGGTCGCGGAGATGTCATCGACCGAGATTCCCAGCTTCGCGGCCCAGAAACGCCATGTCACGATCTGGCACGAAAGCAGCGAGGCCAAGTAGTACTCGACGGGGTTCGGAGCCCTGGGGGGGTCTGTCTGATTAACGGTGTAAGCGGCGTTTTCGGTTAGGTGGTTTCGCTTCCTGGCATGCGGTCGGCGAAGGTGATCGCGAAGGCGTTCAATGCTGGTTTCCAGCGCATCGTCCATCGCTTCTGTCCGGTTCCGGTTGGATCTAGCGACCGGGTGACCAAGTATAGGCATTTCAGGGCGGACTGCTCGGTGGGGAAATGACCACGCGCCCTGATCGCACGGCGGTAGCGGGCGTTGAGCGATTCAATGGCATTGGTCGAACAAATCACCTTCCTTATCTCGGTGTCGTAGTCCAGGAATGGGATGAACTCATTCCAGGCGGTGCGCCACAATCGAATTGCCGCTGGGTAGCGGTGTCCCCATTCGGTGTCGAAGGCATCTAAGGCTTCGGCGGCCGCAGCAGCGTTGACCGCGGTGTAGATCGGCTTGAGCGCC
>NZ_JAHLKN010000189.1:0-457 GCF_021498065.1 Mycetohabitans sp. B3
GGCTTTCACCGCGCCCAACATTTCCCGCAGCACGATCCCGGTCTCGATATTCACCATGTCGTCTTGCGTCAGTACCGCCATCGCGCGGGCGTGGGCGATGCAAGCCGATTCCAGCGTTTGCGGCAGCGTCGCGTCGCCGAAGATTACGGGCACGTCCAGCTCGGCCGCCGACTCCAGAAAGCGGCTGTTCTCGTCGAGCTCAATGACCGCGACGTCGTAACCGGCGGCGATCAGATCCCTGACCACCCGGATGCCGAATGAACCCAGTCCGACGACGATCACGTGGTTGCGCAGCTGGCGTACCCGCCGCCGGCCCGCCGAGCGGGTGAAGCGGCGCGACAGCAGCAGGTCGGCGATGAATGCCACCAGGATGGCGGTGGTGGTCACACCGGCGAACATCAACGTGGCGGCCCAGGTCTCTGGGGTCTCTGGCCAACGACGCTGCGTTGGCCAGAGA
>NZ_JAHLKN010000190.1:0-452 GCF_021498065.1 Mycetohabitans sp. B3
CCACCGACGGATTCGTGTCCGGTAACGCCGGCAGGGTCGCTGGATCGAGCACCGTACACTCGGCCAGCGCCGCCTCGCCCAACGCAGTCTGCCCGACCGCATCTGCGAGCACTATGTTCGGTGCCGCATCGGCGAGGATATGCGTCAAGCGCTCATTCGGATAGTGGGGATCGAGCGGCACATACGCGCCACCCGCTTTTAAAATCGCCAGCAGCCCCACGACTAGCGCGGCACTACGCTGCACGCAGATCGCTACCCGGGTCTCTGGCCTGACACCCCACTCAATCAGCTGGTGTGCCAAACGATTGGCTTGTGCGTTTAGCTGTGCATAGCTCAGTGTCTGCGCTTCAAACACCAGCGCCGGCGCCTCGGGCGTGCGCTCGACCTGCGCTTCAAATAGCTGGTGGATGCATAAGTACGACGGGTAGTCCCGCTGCGTCGCATTCCACTCG
>NZ_JAHLKN010000191.1:0-550 GCF_021498065.1 Mycetohabitans sp. B3
CTCCGACCACACGGTCGGGGGTGGGCCGGGCCGCACGGCGGTACTGGCTTGACGGCGGAGCACTTCTTGAAGCGCGAGCACCGCATCGGCGTGTTTGATGTCCACTCGCAGAGACCTCAACTGCTTTGCCAGATTCTGGCTCTCGCCGGCGCCAACGGTGTCCAGCAGGCGATTCCGGGTCCGCTGGGTAAACGGTTTACTGCGGGCCGTGTCGATCAGCTGATCCGCTAAAGCTGCTGGTAGCAAACCGGATTCGACGGCGTGCGTCAAGGTTTGCCGAATGTTGACCAGCGCATCGACGAAGATGGGATAACCGTCTTCGGGATCGCCGTGCACCATCCCCACCTCGTCGTCTGCTTCCAGCAGCCCGTCCCGATATCCTTCGAAAACCCAGCCGTAACCCTCCATACCGAACGGGTGCAGCTCGGCGGCTCGCAATGCTCCCATGCTGGACGAACCGACGACCCGAATGCCGTCGGAGATCAGGCTCAGCAGTTCCTTGTGACGCACGCCGTCGAATCCGGTTTGCTACCAGCAGCTTTAGCGGATC
>NZ_JAHLKN010000192.1:0-221 GCF_021498065.1 Mycetohabitans sp. B3
CCACCGACGGATTCGTGTCCGGTAACGCCGGCAGGGTCGCTGGATCGAGCACCGTACACTCGGCCAGCGCCGCCTCGCCCAACGCAGCGCGCCCGGCTGCATCCGCCAGCACAATGCTGGGTGCCGCATCGGCAAGAATGTGCGCCAAGCGCTCGCCTGGGTAGCTCGGGTCCAGCGGCACATACGCACCCCCGGCCTTTAAAATCGCCAGCAGCCCCACG
>NZ_JAHLKN010000193.1:0-451 GCF_021498065.1 Mycetohabitans sp. B3
TGCCTCTTGTCTGTGGGCTCGGGCAAGACGGCGGTGCTGACCAGGCGGATCGCCTACCTGATCGCGGCCCGCGGTGTTGGGGTCGGTCAGATCCTGGCCATCACCTTCACCAACAAGGCCGCCGCCGAGATGCGGGAGCGGGTGGTGAGCCTGGTCGGCGGCCGGGCCAAGTACATGTGGGTGTCCACCTTCCACTCGACCTGCGTGCGCATCCTGCGCAACCAGGCGGCGCTGATCAAGGGCCTCAACTCGAACTTCTCGATCTATGACGCAGACGATTCACGGCGGCTGCTGCAGATGATCGGGCGCGATATGGGCTTGGACATCAAGCGATACTCGCCGCGCTTGCTGACCAATGCCATCTCCAATCTGAAAAACGAATTGATCGACCCGGATCGGGCGGTGTCGGATCTGTCGGAGGATTCCGATGACTTGGCGCGCACCGTCGCAT
>NZ_JAHLKN010000194.1:0-1010 GCF_021498065.1 Mycetohabitans sp. B3
TAAGGGGAGCGCAAGCGGCCCTGCGAGTGCAAGCCCTATTGGAGGTGATTGAGCGGTACAAGCAGAAATGGTCGCTGCCCCAAGATGTGCGTGTGGTGGTCAGTTATGAGGCTGGGCAGGATGGATTTTGGATCTATAGAGCGCTGCGCTCGCGTGGCATGGATTGTTATGTGATCGATGCGGCTAGTATTCCGGTGGAGCGGCACAGGCGTCGCGCTAAGACGGATCGGCTTGATGCGATCAAGCTGGTCACGAATCTGCGAGTATGGCTGCATGGCGAACGTGACCGCATGCGCGTAGTGCGAGTGCCCTCGCTGCAAGATGAAGCTTCGCGTCAGTTGATTCGTGATCGAGGGCAATTGCACAAAGAGGTGCTGCAGCACCGCGAGCGTATGCGTAAGTTGTTGATCACGATGGGTTGCTGGGACGGTTTCGATCATAGGACGTTTGCCAAGCGGCTAGCTAGCGGCAAACTGGTTTGTCACGATGGCACACCGCTGCCCAGCGAGTTGCATGAACGACTGTTACGCGAGACGGCCCGCCTGGCACTTGCCGAAGAACAACTCGCGGCACTTGAGCGCGCACTGCAAGAACGCCTACCGGCACCTGTACGCGAACGGATCACTTATCTTAGGCACCTCAAAGGTGTAGGCCAGCTCGGGGCATCGCGCCTGATGCTTGAGTTGTTCTGGCGCGAGTTTGGTAACCGGCGGCAACTGGGCGCCTGCGTAGGCTTGGTCCCGCAGCCCTACGATAGCGGACAGAGCCGGATTGATCAGGGAATCAGCAAGCAGGGAAATAGGCGAGTGCGAACCCAGCTCATCGAGATGGCCTGGTGCTGGCTGCGCTATCAGCCTAGCAGTGCGCTGGCGCAGTGGTTCAACAAGCGCACGCAGGGCACCGGAGCCAATCGCCGCGCGCGACGCATTGCGATTGTCGCGCTTGCCAGGCGGTTAGTGATTGCATTATGGCGCTACCTTAAAGACGGCGTGATTCCACAAAACGCTCAG
>NZ_JAHLKN010000195.1:0-486 GCF_021498065.1 Mycetohabitans sp. B3
TGTCCGCAGGTGATCACGCTGGTCACCGCCAGCAGCCACATCGCCACCGGCAGCGCCGGCGGCCAGGCGATGAACGGAAAATCGGACACCCCCGCACCGGCCAGCACGATGATCAACCGCTCCGGTCGTTCAATGATGCCGCCGTCACCACGCAACCCGCTGGCTTCCGCCCGGGCCTTGATGTAGGAGATCACTTGCGAGATGACCAGGCAGATCAACGTCGCCACCACCAGCAATCGGTCTCGCATGCCGAACGCGACCCACCACAGCAGCCCACTGAACACCGCGCCGTCGCTGATGCGATCGCAGGCCGCATCCAGCACCGCGCCAAATCAGGTGCCGCCGCCCCGTTCCCGTGCCATGGCTCCGTCGAGCATGTCGAAGAGCACGAAGAACCAGACCACGCACGCGCCGGGAAACAGCTTGCCCATCGGAAAAAGTACGAGCGCGCCGGCCACCGAAGCGGTGGTGCCGATGATGGTGACG
>NZ_JAHLKN010000196.1:0-619 GCF_021498065.1 Mycetohabitans sp. B3
GGCCGGCGGCCAGTGCCCGCAGCCCCTCGACCGCGCCGGCTCGATCACGCGCAACCACGGCGCCGAACTTGCCATGGCGGGCCCGATGATGGTTGAGCGTGTGTGCCACATCGGCCAGCGGCGTCTGGGCCCCCGGTCCGTCCACCCAGTCGGCCAAGGCGGACGCCATCGCGGCCACCCGCTGCGGCGTCTTGCCCGAGACGACCAACGCCGACAACCCGGAACGGGGCTGATCCGCCGGCGCGGGCGCCGGGGGCTGCTCGAGCACCACGTGCGCATTCGTCCCGCTCAGGCCGAACGAGGAAACGGCCGCCCTGCGCAGGCCGGCGGGCCATTGCGCGCCCTGCGTGGGCACGAACAGCCGGGTTGACGATGCGTCGATGGCCGGATTCCAGCGGGAAAAGTGCAGATTGGGCGGAATGTATCCGTGCGCCACCGCCAGCGTCGCCTTGATGAAACTGGTAATCCCGGCGGCCGCCTCGAGGTGACCGAGGTTGGTCTTCACCGACCCCAGGGCGCACGAGTCCGCACCCTTGTCTTTGCCAAGGCCATAGGTGGCCGCGAGCGCCTCGAATTCAATGGGATCGCCCAACACCGTTCCAGTGCCGTGGGTCTCGAC
>NZ_JAHLKN010000197.1:0-438 GCF_021498065.1 Mycetohabitans sp. B3
ATCAGCCGCCGCCGGACATCAACTGGATCGTGGTGCGGGTGACCGACGCGCCCGACAACGACGCGGTGATCGAATACGCCGCCCACGAGGCGAAACTGCGCCAAGCAGCGATCCTCGCACTCGGTGGGCGCCCCGAGGAGCTCACCGACGCCGCGGACGGGGAATTTGAACGTCGAGTACAGCAATGGGGCCAGCACCATACCGATGTGCACGTCTACCCGATCACCACCCAGGCGGGCATCGCACGATTTCTGGCCGATCACGATGAGCGGGTTCAGTTGGCGGTGATCGGCGCCGACGAGGCCGATCAGGTTGCGCGGCTGGTGGGGCCATCCGGACACCCGATCTTTCGGCACGCCGAGTGCTCGGTGCTCGTGGTCCGCGGCTAGGCCGGCGACTCGCGCGCCACGATCACCGGCACGCGGGCCAGTTGGGCAA
>NZ_JAHLKN010000198.1:0-536 GCF_021498065.1 Mycetohabitans sp. B3
CGGCCCGAAGAATTCGACCCGGATCGGGGTCCTTTGCGGCACTTAGGATTTGGTCGCGGTGCGCACTATTGCCTTGGTGTTCCGCTAGCGAGGCTGGAAGCCGCGGTGGCGCTGTCGGCAATCGCGGCGCGCTTCCCACAGGCACGGCTGGACGAACACGGTGCGATCAATGCTACACGCATTCCGATGACCTGGTTTGAGGTCGATCAAGTCCCGCTTTGGGCAAAGGTTCCGATCGTTCTGGTGGTGCACGCGCCCGCCGGCGGGGACTACGACCCGGAATTACACGTGGTGTGCAAGGACCCCTCCGGAGCGGCGCGCGGCACCCTGCGGGCGAGTTGGCACTGGCCCGACGAAGTGGACAAAGCCTCCAAATATCGGTGCTTCACCCAGGAGCTCTCGTTCCCGATCGAGTCCGCGGGTGAGTACACCATCGGCGCCTACTACGACCAGCAGGGCAAGTTCGAGCTGTCCACACCGATACCGATCACCATCCTGTTGACCCAACCGCCGCCGGTCGCCGGTGAGGACGTGCC
>NZ_JAHLKN010000199.1:0-594 GCF_021498065.1 Mycetohabitans sp. B3
GCCTGCTGGGCCTACTCGTTGGTGCGATGGGAACCGCGGGCGCGGCGCTGTTTCTTTGGGCGTTTGCCTTCGGACCTCCCCCGCCTCCGGGGCCAGGCGGCGGGGGCCCGTCCATGAGATGGCACCAAGCGCCTCCGCCCGGACCGGGCGCGCTGCGGGGTCCGATGCCCGGGGGACCGCCCCCGATGCCGGTGCCGCCGGCGGGCCACGCCTTCCGGGGCGGTCCGCCGCCGGGGGCACCGGGGCCCGGGCAACTCCCCGGGGCACCAAAACCACCCGCGCCCGGGCAGTTGCCGGGCGGCCCGCAATCGCCTGCGCCGACACCAGCACCCGCAACACCAGGTGCGCATGCCTGAGGGTGGCGGGACAACGACGTCCTAGCGGGTGATCATTGGCCGCAAACCGGTGTCCCCGCCCCGGTCGCGATGCACGACATCTGCGACCGGGGCGGGGTTCGTCGTAGTACCCCCGGCGCACCAACTGATAAACAATTGTTTACAATTGTAAACGTGCATTTAGCGACCGATGATCGAACCGCGCGGGCAAGGATCCGCGACGAGGCACTGCGACTATTCGCCGAGCGCGGCCCCGACG
>NZ_JAHLKN010000200.1:0-706 GCF_021498065.1 Mycetohabitans sp. B3
GTTCTAAGATAGTCGCTGTGAGACTTGGAATTCCTATACCGATCAGGCCGAAATAGTCGATCTCGGCAATACTAGTTTGTGCCTCTTCTAGTACTTGCGCAATTACCGCTTGGTACATCCGCGCTATAGCAGTTAGGTATTTTCCTAACCCGACGTCTGGCAGCACAAAGCCAAGTCGTTCGTTGGATCGATTTCTAGCAAGAACCTCTAGCTCCGGCAGTGAGCCGTGATACCCGGAAATCAATCGCACCATTCCGCCGTCTCTTGAAAGCACGGCGGCGGCTGCTCCATCGCCGAATACCATACCTGACGACCAACGGCTGATAATATCGATCGGGTGCCGGTAAGCTGTACAAACGAGTGCAGCTTTCACGGACGCGTCAGCTGTCATGAGATTTGCAGCAACTGCGATGCCTTGTGTTCCACCGTTACTTGCTGCGGAAAGTTCGAATGCCAGCGCATCGGGCGCCCGGAGGACTCTTTGGACGTGACATACGGGGGCAAAATGATGCGCATCGCCGATGATCGCGGCATATATCAAGACGCCAACATCAGCGGATACTAGCTCGGAAGTGGTCAGCGCTTCGGTTGCAGCGCGCGTGGCCATGACTGTAGCCGGCTCATCGGCTTCGGTGAAGGAAATGTAATCGGATTGCACGATAGTATGATCATTCGGAACACCGTCGACCTGGATATCATTAATTGG
>NZ_JAHLKN010000201.1:0-478 GCF_021498065.1 Mycetohabitans sp. B3
GCGTACCACATGAGCATGATCTGACTGCGGGGCTTGGTCCCAGCACCGGCCAGCGGGCTCAGTGGCAGACCTTGTCGCTGCTGCTGGTCGAGGACGCTCGGGCCGACGCAATGCTGGTCGAGGAGCTGATCGCGGACGCGGCCGTCGACATTCAGGTGGTGTGGGCGCGCTCGATGGCTCACGCCGAGCGCGAATTGAGCGCGGCCCGGCCCGATTGCGTGCTGTTGGACCTCAACCTTCCCGACGCCAGCGGCATCGACGCGCTGGACCGCATCGCCAACCGCGATGCCACCGTCCCGGTGGTGGTGCTGACCGGGCTGAACGACGAGTACTTCGGCGCGACGGCGGTCGCCGCCGGTGCACAGGACTATCTGGTCAAGGGTCGCGTCGATCCGGAGATGCTGCGGCGCGCGATGCTGTACGCGATTGAGCGCAAACGTGCCGAGCTGATCGCCGCCGACCTGCACGCAACCCAGCT
>NZ_JAHLKN010000202.1:0-9668 GCF_021498065.1 Mycetohabitans sp. B3
GTCTTCCCATGGAACGCCTGTATGCAGGACATACAGAATACCGTTCAATGCCGCCCGGTCGTCAACAGTGCGCCGACGCCCGCCTTTGGGTGAGGGCGTGAACGCTGGAATCAACGGCTCCAGCACCGCCCACAATTCATTGCTGATTTTGCGTCTTGCCATGACTTCAGGATACGAGCCTTACGGCCTGATGTCCAGGTTGCGTTAGCGGCTCTAAGTTGATCTGCTCGCGCAGCGGCTGGCGGAACAAATCTCCCTCTGGCACCGGCGTCTTCGGACCCATTCAACCCTCGTCGAAATTTGCAGGAAATTCACGCTAATATGCCCGCCTCTTGCAAATCCCACAATACCATTCCGGCCTCAGAGCCTTACTGCATCAGCGTTTCCGAATTGTTCAGAACGGACTACTGACCATCTGTGAAGGACGGTCAGCCAGGACATCTCGCCACGGGCTTTGCACACGGTCGGGGTGCCGGGGGTGAAAACGGAAATCACAACTAACCCGGGTTGTGTCGGTGTCGTTGAACCGGCTGCCATGGTACAAAAAGCCGCCATCCCAAAGCAAAGCCTGTCCGTAGCACAAATTGAGAGGAGAATACTTGCCACTGCCATAATCATTTTCAACGTACAGAGTACAACCGTCGTGAACGTTGGTGAACGGCAGATAGCAATTGATTTGTTCCTCGCGTCCCGTAATGTCGACATCGCGGTGAAAATCGCTGACGCAGCCAGTGCGCGCTAAATGGACCCGCATTTTGGGATGCGCCGAGTAACGTACAGAATTGGCATAAAAGGGGGCCAGCTGATTAGCAATCCAGCGGTGATAGAGAAGGTAGAAGGCAGAGTCGTCAGGCAGTTTTTGCATTAAGGTCCGTAATGACAGGTTATCCTGATAGGTTAATCGAGACCGCCCGCGCTGCCGTCGCCAGAAATCGTGGAGCCGGTCAATGCGGGAGACGTGAAACACATCGCGGGCTAAAATCCTTGCAAAGGGATACTGATCAGTGTCGTAATTGATGACGATAAAGCGGCGGTGCATAGTCGTGACTCTAAAAAGGGCTGACTCGCCTTCTCGGTTCTTATAGGAACTGAAACAGGGTTAGACGGATTATGCCAGCGAAGCTAAAATTTTGGCGACCGTTAGCGAGGTCAAATGGGCTTTTTCCCACTTGTGCCACAGCATCAGTCCGCCGGTGCTCAGCGCAGCGTTAGCAAGAGTGGCAAGATGCTTTGATGCCGCCCCTGGCAATGGTGGGCCATCATATGCGAGAGGGGGATCCTCATTCCCCGGCTGGCGCGCCCCGTAGCAGCGCAGTGGTATCGCTTCTTCCCGCGAACGACACTCCCCGTAGATTTCGATAGAACCGGCCACCGGATCCCGCAGAAACCGGATGTTTCCTGAGTAAAAATCACGGGTACCTTCCGACCATATTAAACTGTCGGAGGACAATTCAAATACAGGAATAGGTTTGCCAGCAATAATCAACCGGTCATCGGCTAGAACCATTGGAGTGGGAACGCGGGTAAAGCGGCCGTTGGAGCGGAGGATAAAGGA
Source organism: Mycetohabitans sp. B3 (assembly GCF_021498065.1). Classification (NCBI taxonomy): domain Bacteria; kingdom Pseudomonadati; phylum Pseudomonadota; class Betaproteobacteria; order Burkholderiales; family Burkholderiaceae; genus Mycetohabitans; species Mycetohabitans sp. B3. The sequence goes on from NZ_JAHLKN010000202.1 coordinate 1,556, forward strand.
TCCAAAGCGCAATGGCGGGGGCACCGATAGGCGGTTGGCCATAGCAATGGTTGCCGGATCGACAGCATCAACGGTCAGAATTTTGGCGCCGCTGGCGGTACTTTGACGAGGCCATAGTTTGCCGACCAGGCGTCGATCTCCTGACGACTGCAAGTCAAGTTTTAGGAAGCCGTTGAACGGAACTCCCGGTTGTTCGAACCACTGAACCATACCCCCTTTCAAAGTAAAGTGGCGAATTCGGCGATCATTGACATATAGAATACTGTGCAACGGGTTTCCGCGGTGTCCGATCAGAGTGACGACGGTACTGCCATCGACTGTAACATAAACCCCAGTCCACGGAGACAAGATGGTACGGTACAGATGATCGACCGTGGCATGATAACAAGACCAATCTGGCTGGTATCCGTGCTTTTCAGCCCATTGTACAGCGGTTTTCCGGGCCAAGGTCAGCGGTTTTCCACGGACTTGGCTAAGTAAATCAAAGCAAGCTTTTTTACTGACCATCAACGAGTGAATCATGTTCTCGTTGGCCTCCGATCGAACATAGGTTCCTTTGGCTGCGATCTGAATTGCGCCGGAATCGCGGGAGGCCAGCATTTGCCGCTCACGGTCTGATAGACTAACAAAACGCGGATCGTTCAGGGCCTGCTCAGGTGCATGACGGTATAGGCTCTGCAAACTAGTATCGAAGCGCAGTTCAATCAGGAAGTTACTAGCCTGTGTGTTGCCCTGCCAGCGGTAGGACTTTGGAATGGAAAATTGCCTGAACGCGTCGAAGGCTAACATTTCACGTGGACCATACAAGCCGATCTCGCGCAAGGGCGACTTTGGAGTCGTGAGGCTTTGCCCATCCTTTAGCAGCCCGAGGTCGACTGCGGTTTGGCGGTCTGTCGGCACTACGTCGCGTGGGGGCAGATAAAAGGTGGAAATACCGTTGATTGTGGACTGAACTTCGGGATCGTGAAGGTCCTTTAGGGCATGAATCGCAATCAAGGGCTCGATTGTCGGATACCTTGATGCGACGTAGTGGGTGATTTGGTATTCGGGCCCGTATGACTCAATCAACCAATTTACAAAATAGGAAAATCCGCTATTGAGGTAGCCGTGGCGGCGGTATCCCAATTCGCCGATCAGCCCAACCTGCCACAGAACCACGTGCAGCGAGGTATCAATCCGCCGGCGCCGAGTTAAGCAATCGGTAGCTTCATGAGTTTGCAAGCCGGGATGACAAGGATCAACCCCCAGATCGGCGCACAAGGTATCAAGGGCGCATACTCCGGCCTTCATCTTTGCCCGATGACCTTCACGTCGGGCAATCATTACCGCCCGGTGGGTGGACAGTACGAAGATGCCGGGGTGGCCGTAAAACACCACCACCACGTCCAACCCTTGCCGGACCCAGTACAATTGGGCCTCGGTCATCTGCATATAAGTGACATAGCGGACCTTGTCCTCGCCATAAAGAACATAAAGGTCAAGGCTATCAGGTCGTATCCGCTTGAGCCAGACTACAGTTGCCGGATCGGCAACGCAAAACAGTACCTTATCAGCGGCCTGTATTATCTTTTCATCACCAATGGAAAAGCCGATGGTTTCAATTCCAGATCCTATAATAGTTAGGGTGCCGGGTTTGCTATTGGGCGGGATTTCACCGTCTGCGATTTCCCGCACGGTGGGCTTTAGACGAGCAATACCTGCCGCCAATTCCTCCCACGCCCGCTGATGATCTTCATAGGTCGGATAGTCTGAAGCCAGTGCCTGCTTCATGATTTTCTTCTCCTAAGGTTCACATGATTTTGGCGATAAACTTTAGGGCGACCCCAGCGCCGACTTTCAGTGGAAGCGGTTTGTTTTGATACGTGTACTGTCCTAGTTTGACGTAGGCTTGTGGCCATTGTCCCGGCTCGCTAAACTGAGTCATGGCCGCCAGTGCAGTATCGGCATCCTGCTGGCTCCACCGCCAGTTGGCAAGAGCCTGATCCTCAGCGTCGTTCTTTAAGGACAAGATGCCACTAACCACCATGTTCTGCTCATTGGCATCAGCGCCGTCCTCCACATAGTAAGAAAAGGTAGTCCAACGCTCTTCAATGCTGTTGGCTGGATTTTCCATGTAGTTCATCAACACACCGAGCGGAGATGCCGAGGACGGCTGTTCGTCAGCGTAGCTAATCGACGCCTTTTTGTACCAAAGTTCCAGCAATTTTTGGGCACCGATCATGCCGCCCATCACGGCAGCGTTTTTAAAAACAAACTTGAAAATTTTTCCTTTATTAGCCCATAGAGATGAGCCGACCCGCTTAGCCAGGCCAACCAGAGCCGACTCGTCGATGTTGATATCGGTATCGATGTCAGTATCAACATCAATAACATTGTCGACCACATTATCGACGACGTTGTCGATATCGGTATCAATATCGACATCAATGTCAACGTCAACGTCAACTACCACCAAAGCGTCAATGTCAACGTCAATGTCGACATCAATGTCCACATCTGTGTCCACATCAGTATCGACGTCCGTGTCCACATCAGTATCGACGTCTGTATCCACATCGGTGTCGACATCGACGTTGATTAGATCGCCGTTTTCAGCGCCAGCGGCATCGAATTTATTGAAAATCCAGTCGACCAACGCGTTAGCGTCGCTCTTTACGGCGTTAAGTAAGGCCTGCCCGCCGCTTTGCAAGGCATTGTATAAGCCGGGCAACGCCTTAGCAAGATCAATCACTGTGTGGACGATCATCACCATATTGATGGCGGTGTAGGTGACGTTGGCCAGATTGTAGGCGGCCATCCACCAAGCCAATTGCGGCATCTGATAAGGTTGTACGATCAGATCTTCGCCATTGATCTTACCTTGTAAGAACGGTTCGTAGGTGTCGGGCTGGCCGTTGTGCAAATTCATGTCTTGCAGAACCAATGTAAGCTTGATTCCGGACGAGTCAGTGGCACCAGTCGACGTCAGCGCGCGGCGGCTGAACGTCAGTGGTACTGGCGTGCCACTGCCTCTTTGTTCGTTTAAAGGAGTATATTGGGCGCAACCATTGCTGCTGAATACGATTTGCCCGGTAGCGGTTTTCGGCAGGACGAGAGGAATAATTGGCTGCGGTGGTTGCGGTGAATAGCAGTAAAAGGTTTTTCCGCCTGTTCCGCCCCAAGCCCGAACATCGTTTTCGGCCCAAAAGGAAACGGCACTAAAAAGTTCATAACTGAAGCTAAGTTTATGCGAAGCAAACCAGGCATCAAGAAGAGGTTTTTGTTTGGTTAGGTCTGGCGTAGTCAAAATGATGTCGTTGATCGCCAGACTATCGGGGCTGTATGGGCTACCGGTATAGGATTGGTAAAAGGCGAAGGCCGCCTTGGCAATATCAACGGCATTGGCCGGGATTGTCACGGTTCCGCCACTGAGTGGCCCGGCCACGGCAGTTGCGACCGGTAGGCCGGTGTCAGGCAGGACAAAGGACAGCGATTCGATGGGCTCACCAAGAGTGTAGAGTGATGTCTGGTTAGCTGGGACTGAACCGACCTTAGTGTAGGATGGATATAGGGTATTGGGATCGGAGGTAGTGGCCCCTGCCGGCACGGTGAAGGTATAAATGTCAAGGGCTTGGGCGAGGAAATTGGTAATGGTGACGGTGACCTGAGTCATGACTTTTGTCCTGGCTAATTAATGTTAGTGTGTGAAACATTAGGCGTTTGATGTTTTATGTCTGTGAGAATCCAGATTAGGGGACCGGACTGGGAGAGCAAGGACGCAAGGTACCGCCATTGATCAGAAGCGGTCAATGGCGGCTGCTGGCCGAAAGTATCATTCATCGATCGGCTCGACAGCCGGATCGTCGTCGTCGACAATTTTTTCCTGCTCCTCCTGCGACTCTTCGATCTGCTTGTTGATTTCTTGCACGGCCGTCTGGTTGCTTTTGATCATTTCAGCGGATTGGGCACTTAGAGATTCTGAGACCGAGTCTACGAAACCGTCCATACCGCTGTGTAAATCTTTCATGGCCTGCACCTGTTCTTGCACCACGGTGTGTAAGGTTTCCGATGTTGCATTAGTTAACGCGTTTTGAATGTCCTGCAACTGGCCACTCAGGCCTTCGAGCTGTGTCAACTGATCCTGCGACATTTCTGACATGTATTGCGCCAGTTCTTGCATGGTAGTGTTCATGGCGTTGACGCCGTCTTCCAGGGAGGCTGCGTTGACCTCGTCGGCGATGTTGCCGGTTTGGACAGCCAAATCCTGCATAGCAGCTTCGGGACTGGACGGAGCGCTCATTTGGCCGTCGCTCATTCGCTGGGCTACGTCCTGATTCTGCGCTTGCAAAGCGTCTTGAATCGACTTCAGTTGCTGCTCAAACATTTCCTGCATGGTTGGCTGTTTGGCGGCACCCAGTCCGCGAGCCCACTTGTAGATGCCGTACAAAGTTGTTCCGACAAAGTGGAGCAGCATGACCGCCCCGCCCCAAGCCATCACGCTTTCAAAGATCTGGGCCACTCCTTTGGGGGCGAACAACACATTCCAGTAGTCAGAGTGCTGCTTGTCGTCGGATTTTTGCGGCTGGTCAAAGCCAAGCGCCATCATGCCGTTGACAGTACCGGTGAGTACTGGAATGATAGCGGTGTCGGACGGGGTTTGAGTGAACTGCGACTTAACCATAAACAGCCCCTTGACCGCCAGCGCTGGGTTGTCGGGACTAGCGGAATCGACAAACAATCCGTTCAGATACACTAAAGTTTTGCTCTGGCTGTTGTCTACCTCCACCGACGTAGTGTCAGATGGCTTGACCGCCGGGGCAAAAGTACAACTGTATCCGGCGTTGGGTAAGGTGACGTCTAATGTCGTTGGCTTAGTCAGGGTAATAGTGCCCATGAACTGCGTGGTGCTGCCGGTGGTCGCGTAAAGATAAAAAGTTTTGTCGCCGTAAGCAGCCCAGGCGAAGGGAAAAGCTTGATAATAACTTTGCATGGCGACGAAGCTTGCCAGCGTCACGTCTTTATAGGAGGTGGTACTTTTAAAAAACTTGTTAACGTTGTCGGCAATGCTGTCAGCCACGGCGTCAGAGGAGCCCGACGACCCATCCGCTGCTTTGCTTGCAGCAGTCTGGGAACCGGACATTGCAGTCTGAAAATCAGTGGTTAGCTTGGAATTTGGATAAGCATTGATGGTCTGAAAGAAAGTTGCGGCTTCCTTCATCGATTTCAGCGATTCAGCGGTTACCGTCTGTGGCGCATACTTCGACATAATTTGGATCACCCCCAGATTGGCCACTGGGGAGAGCCAATCAGCCGTACTGACCAAAAGGTTGTAAAGGGTGGCGTATTTTTTTTGATGGGTGGTGGGATCGATGTAATACTGGTCGAGAGTGAAGGTTTGGGTGGCATTATTGTTGATGGTCGTCGTGCCGTCTGTTGCCTTCAGTAGCTCTAAAGACTGATCGTAAACCATGACTCCGTTGGCTGGATCAGTCGGGTTATTGGTTGTAGGGGTTAAAATGCAAGCCGTAACGCCGCTGTTGTTGGTTACTTCGATTTGCTTGCTTTGGTCTTCATTGAGCGTGGGAGACGAAGTGCTAGAGGCAGTCAATTTGGTCATCATATATCTCCAGGCCTAAAATAGCCAGTTAAAAAGACAGAGAAGCCACAAAAACATCGTTTAAATCTTTTAAAAATTGCCTACATACTTCCCGGGCCACCTGATATAAATTTGCTACGCAATAAAAGATGCGACGATCAAGATTACACATGAAGCAATGGGCGTTAACTTATGCTCATGCCAATTAAAACGTCACCTCGACGAGGAAATCGCTTGAGTTAAAATCAACCCGCAATAAGTAAGTCAAGTTGAGTTGGCAAAATAAAATAGGTGAATTTGCGCCTCGCATAATTAAAGCGATTTGATTTAATTTAAATCGCCTCGTTATTGCTCAATTTAAAATCTCGCTTTCATAAAACGGAAAATTTCCGTTATTGTAAAATCGTCCATTTCAATCTTGTTTCCAGTTTGCATTACATAAGATAACCAAACCCAACTGTTACTCGTACAGCTTAGCCAACAAGGTAAATTCACTATAAAACTCTTTGGCAAGAATGCAAGAAAATTTTGTTTGTCTAAACCGACAAAATGCTAGCTATTGAGCCAGCCCCAGCGAGGTCGCCTTGAACGTTGGGACTAGAAAAGAGCAACGTGTCTCAATATTTTGATGGGCAGGAGGACACGATGACGGGGGTTAAGCTGCATGGCGAGGGAATTGCTCGTACCAGAGGGCGTCGGGGTCACAGCAAGCAATTTAAGGAGTAAGCGATCCGAGCGGCAATGCAGCCGCACCTGTTGCGATTATGGCGGTAGCGTTTCATTACAGGTTAAACGCCGACTTACTGCGCCGATAGTCACAGTTCGGCAGAACTCTGAGGGAGCTGCCAAAACGCTCAAATCGCAGCAAGAGGTCCCAGCAGCGTTCGCTGCGTTGTGGCTTGACACGCCGGCTGTCACGGCAAATTCGGCACTCATCGAGATTGAAGTGTGCCACGCAGCGTCGACGATCAGGATCAGTTAGCCAGTGTCGACCGCCAGCGATTGCGCGTTGTGACTGCAGCACTGGCTGCAATGATCCGCGTCGATGCCATTTGGCTGGCGACGGAGCCGCTCGATATGTGAGCTGGTGTCGATACCCTGCTGGTGAGGGCGGCCAAGTTATTCGGCACAGTACGCCCGCACACTCGATGTGCCTAAAGGTGCTCGTGTACGATGGGTTCGGTATCTGGCTGGCGGCGCAGATTGCCTACAAGGTTCTGGTTGAAACGCAAACCCTGTGCGCTCGTACGCCCTTGTGCGTTGAGAATGCCTGCAATGATTGCATCGGGATAGTACTGCGCCAGCCGTCGCACGAGGGCAAGCGTATCTTCGTCGGTGCAAATCGTAGCGGGTCGCGAACGAGGCAGCGCGACGTCACATTGGGTGAGCTTGCCGCCGCACCAGCGCAGCTTCAGATGTGCCCGATACTGTTCTCGATGAACAGTAATACAGACTTCCTCGAGCGTAAGCGTTGCGTCTTCCTTGCAATTACCCACATCTCAAAACGGATCACGGTGAGTATCAGGCAGGTCGCGCAATGCCGCAGCGTGTACCGCTGTCACCGGCAGTGCGCGAAAGCCCGCCTATTCCATGCGCGCTACTAGCTCGATCAGGGCGTCATTTGCTCAAGCATTGTCCTTGTCCTGTTTCCTACCGTTGGTCACTTACCGCCGTGCCCACCGCCTCCTGCAAATACAGCTCTTCGCCGTACTTTCGGCCGGCTAGGTCATCAGGTGTCGCAAATGGCGGCTCGATCGGACCGACAAAGAACTCACCCGGATACCAAAACCGCTGCATCGCGGGACCGTCATTGATAACCCGCTCGCCGTTTCGGGTTCCGATCAGTACCAAGCTGGGCAGCAGCTTGCCGCGCTTGTAGTACCAATAGGCACCGCCTTTCGACGGAATTCCTTCGATTCGTGGCGTGTCATCGTTCATAGCCACAATCGTGTTCCCTGTTTTCCATTACCACTGAGCCGCCTGGCGATGCGCCTTTTCACGCTCGCTATCGTACAACCGCTCGCCTGTCTTATGATGCTCGATCCAGACACGCCAGCCGTTCTTATTGATGACGCAAGCGCTTTGCAGACTGGCGCGCTTGCGGATGGTTCGCCTCGCCGACCAACCGCTTCGTGTTGCCCAGCGCGTACATCAGGTTTCAGACCTTGTTGCTTATCGCGTTTTCCTCACTCGATAATCGCCCGAAGCCGAGCCAGTGCGTCCTCAACCACTTCAACCGGCGCGCGTTCGACCTTACGCGCGCCGCGCGCCTCCAAGTCGAGCATATGCGCCATGTTGACGAGCGCAACGCCTTGCGTCTCGGTTCCAGAACCAGAAAGCGGTACGGCAAATCCAGCAAAGCAAGCAAATTCGCCGCCCTGGGTGATTGGGGCAACGAGCGCCACGCCCAAGGCGTTGAACGCCGTCGGAGAGAGAACGAGCGCCGGACGGAAATCGCCTTGCTGCTCTCGCCCGACAGTCGGATTCAGGCTCACGCGCACGATATCGCCCCGCTCGAACTTGACCTGCCTCACCACG
>NZ_JAHLKN010000203.1:0-496 GCF_021498065.1 Mycetohabitans sp. B3
GTGATGACCTCGGTGGTGGTGGTCTCGTCGCAGCTGATTCCGACATGATCAGAACCCGCACATCGCAGATTGATGCCGAGGCTTTCCGCGCGTGCGATCAATTCGCCGGCGCGGCCTGGGACTTCGACCAGCACCGTGTCGAAGAACTGGTCATGGGCCACGGTGTAACCGTGGTGGCGCAGGCTGGCCGCAATCGACACAGCATGGGCGTGAACTCGAGAAGCGATGTCGCGCAGCCCCTCCGGTCCGTGATAGACGGCGTACATCGCGGCGACGTTGGCCAGCAGTGCCTGGGCGGTGCAGATGTTGCTGATGGCCTTGTCGCGGCGGATGTGCTGTTCGCGCGTCTGCAGGGCAAGTCGGTAGGCCGGTGCGCCGTTGACGTCCTTGGACACCCCGACCAGCCGGCCCGGCAGTGCCCGCTCCAGCCCGCTCCGGACCGCCATGTACCCGGCGTGGGGCCCGCCGAAGAACAGCGGAACACCGAATCTCTCGG
>NZ_JAHLKN010000204.1:0-588 GCF_021498065.1 Mycetohabitans sp. B3
TGCTCACTGATGGGTGCGGTTCCATTGAGATCGATGTCCCACGGGATCGGGCAGGCACATTCGAGCCGAAGATCGTCGAAAAACGCCAGCGTAGGTTGACCGACGTCGATGAGGTGGTGTTGTCGCTGTATGCCCGCGGGTTGACCACCGGGGAGATCAGCGCCCATTTCGCCCACATCTACGACGCGGCGGTGTCCAAGGACACCGTTAGCCGGATCACCGACCGCGTTCTCGAGGAGATGACCGCCTGGCATACCCGCCCGCTAGAGCGCGTATACGCCGCGGTGTTCATCGACGCCCTGCACGTCAAGATCCGCGACGGCCAAGTCGGCCCCCGGCCGGTCTACGCCGCGGTCGGGGTCGATCTGGCCGGACACCGTGACGTGCTGGGCATGTGGGCCGGTGAAGGTGACGGCGAATCGGCCAAGTACTGGCTGGCAGTGCTGACGGAGTTGAAAAACCGCGGCGTGGCCGACATCTTCTTCCTGGTCTGTGACGGCCTCAAAGGACTGCCGGACTCGGTGAGCGCGGTCTTCCCCGAAACCGTGGTGCAAACCTGCATCATCCACTTGATCCGCGGCACGTTCC
>NZ_JAHLKN010000205.1:0-523 GCF_021498065.1 Mycetohabitans sp. B3
AGTCGTCGTCGCCCTCGGCCTCGTCGGAGGCCGCTTCGTCCTCGTCTTCGAGGTCATCCAAGTCGAGGTCGAGATCGTCGGAGGAGTCGACGTCGATGTCCGGATCGGCATCAAGATCGTCAGCGGTGTCCAGATTGGCGTCTGGGTCCGTTGCGCCTTCGCCCGGCGCCTTGGTTCCGCGGGCGGCCTTGGTGCCTCTGGCCGACGGACGCGTCTTCTTCGGGGCGTCGCCGGTAGTGGCGTCGTCGGCTTGACCTGGTGTTTTTGCGGCCCGCTTGGCGGGGGGCGCGCCGTTTGCGGTCTTCGTCGGTCGCTTGGCCCCAGCCTTGGCCGGGGACTTGGTGGCGGTGCGTTTCACCGGCTCACCGGTCTCCGGGCTTGCCTTGGTCGCTGCCACATACACCCCTTCGGTGGTACTCACTTCCGGCTGCGGCTGGGCGTGCTTAACCGAAAGTGTCTGTTATGTCGAATGTCGGCGTTGATATCAGCGTGAATACTCGCGCGCTATCGGTTGGGCTGTCGC
>NZ_JAHLKN010000206.1:0-2663 GCF_021498065.1 Mycetohabitans sp. B3
TGAGATCGAAGCGTGCTTAATGGCGCATCCGCAGGTGCGTGATGCGGTGGTGCTGGCAACCGGTGAGGGCTCGGATAAGCGGCTGGTCGCGTATGTGGTGGCCGATCCCGATGACGCGCTAGCGAGCACACTGCGTGCACAGGTGGCGGCGAGCCTGCCTGAGTACATGGTGCCCAGTGCGTTTGTGCGGCTCGATGCGTGGCCCTTGACGCCGAACGGCAAGCTCGATCGACGTGCGCTGCCCGAACCGGACGCTGACGCGCTGGCGCATCAAGCGTATGAAGCGCCACAAGGTGAACTCGAGACGACGCTGGCGGCGATCTGGGCCGAGCTATTGGGTGTCGAGCGTGTGGGTCGGCACGACAGCTTCTTTGCGCTCGGGGGCCACTCACTGCTTGCAGTGCGCTTGATGAACCGGGTGAGAATGCTAGGCGCTGACGTGCCGCTGGCGACGTTGTTCGCGACGCCCACGTTGGCCGCGTTTGCCGCGGCGCTCGAAGCCCACTGGCAACAAGGCACCGATGCGCAGCCCGAGATCACGCCGGTGCCGCGGGAGGGCAATTTGCCGCTGTCGTTCGCACAGCAGCGGCTGTGGTTCCTCGCGCAGCTCGATGGGGTCAGTGAGTCGTATCATATGCCGCTGGCGCTACATGTGCGCGGGCCACTTGATCGGGCCGCATGGCAACAGGCATTAGATGCGCTGTTTGCCCGTCATGAAGCGCTGCGCTCGACGTTTGTGAGCGTTGACGGTCAGCCGCAGGTGCAATTGCTGCCAGCGGATAGGGGGGTGCCGCTGCGCTGGCATAATTTGCGTGGGGTACCTGATGCCGACGCGCAGCTGTCGCGTTTAAGCGCCGATGAAGCGCGCGCGCCCCTCGATCTGGCACAGGGCCCGTTGATCCACGCATGCGGCATTCAATTGGCCGATGACGAACACGTGGTGCTGCTCACCCAGCACCATATTGTGTCGGACGGCTGGTCGATCGGGGTGCTGATGCGCGAGCTGAGCGCACTGTACGCAGCGGGTATCGGGGCCCAAGCTGATCCGCTGCCGCCGCTGGCGATTCAGTATCCGGACTATGCGGCATGGCAGCGGCAGTGGCTCACGGGTGAGCGGCTCCAAGCGCAAAGCGACTACTGGCGTGCGACGCTGGCCGACGCACCGGTGCTGCTGGCGCTACCGACCGACCGTCCCCGCCCGGCACAACAGTCGTTTGCCGGCGCACAGGTGCCGGTGCAGATCGATGCATCCACCACGCAAGCACTCAAGCGCTTAAGCGCAGAGCACGGCACGACGCTATTTATGACGGTGCTCGCGGCGTGGAGCGCGGTGCTCGCGCGCTTGTCGGACCAGTGTGATGTGGTCATCGGCACGCCCAGCGCGAATCGTAACCATCGCCAGATTGAGCCGTTGATTGGTTTTTTTGTCAATACGCTGGCGTTGCGTGTCGACTTATCCGATGAGCCCAATACGAGCGAACTGCTTAAACGTGTGCAGCGCACGACGTTGGACGCGCAGGCGCATCAAGATCTGCCGTTCGAGCAAGTGGTGGAGATCGTGCAGCCGCCGCGTCGATTGAATCATACGCCGCTGTTTCAAGTGATGTTCGCGTGGCAAAACAATGAGTCAGGCAAGTGGCGCCTACCTGGGCTCACGGCCACGCCGGCTGAGCTCGAGTATGACGTCGTGAAGTTCGATCTTGAGCTGAACTTATCTGAGGCAGGCGACGAGATCATCGGCAGCTTAGCGTATGCGACGGCGCTGTTCGAGCGATCCACGATCGAGCGGCACGTCGGGTATCTGCAGACGATGTTGCGCGCCATGGTGGCGTGCCCCCAGAAGCCAGTCGCAACGCTTGAATTGCTGTCACCGGCCGAGCGTCAGTTGCTGCTTGACACGTGGAATACGACGCAGCGAGACTATCCGTCGCACTTATGCATCCACCAGTTATTTGAAGCGCAGGTCGAGCGCACGCCCGAGGCGCCAGCGCTGGTCTATGAAGATCAAACGTTTAGTTATGCAGAGCTGAACGCCCAAGCCAATCGCCTCGCGCACCAGTTGATCGAATGGGGTGTCAAGCCGGAAACCCGGGTGGCGATCTGCGTCGAGCGTTCACAGGCGCTGGTCGTTGGCCTGTTGGCGGTTTTAAAGGCCGGCGGCGCGTATGTGCCGCTGGATCCGAGCTATCCGAGCGAGCGCTTGGCGCACATCCTCACTGATGCGGCATCGGCGATTGTGCTCGCGGATGCGGCCGGGCGCGCTGCGTTGGGCGACGCGGCGCTGGCCGAGTGCACGGTGCTCGATCCCACCATCCTGCCGGCGTTGCCGGACACGAATCCGTCGGTAGCCGCGCTCACCGCCCGGCATTTGGCATATGTGATCTATACGTCGGGCTCGACCGGTACTCCGAAGGGCGTGATGGTCGAGCATCGGGGCGTGGTGAACCTTGCTCTGGCGCAGATCGCCTGTTTTGGGGTGCAACCAGCCAGCCGTATTTTGCAGTTTGCGTCGTTCAGCTTTGATGCGAGTGCATCCGAAACCTTGATGGCACTTGGCAGTGGTGCAGCGTTGTATTTGCCACCCGAGGCGGCCCGGCAGGATCGGCATGCTCTGCGGGACTATTTGACAAGCCATGCGATTACACACGCGACTTTACCGCCTG
>NZ_JAHLKN010000207.1:0-513 GCF_021498065.1 Mycetohabitans sp. B3
CATTGTGCTCGATGAAGCTCCTGCCGAGCGAGATCTCACGACGGAGGCAAACCAAGTCGAAGAATGGCAGAAGGTCTACGATACGTATTATCAAGACGACGCAGACTATTCCTTTGGTGAAAACTTCAACATTTGGAAGAGCAGCTACGATAGCCAGCCGATTCCGTTGTCGGCTATGCAAGCATGGCGCGCCGATGCGGTTGAGCGTATTCGTGCGCTGCAACCGCGGCGAGTGCTGGAGATTGGCGTAGGCACGGGGCTGCTGCTCGCGCACCTGGCGCCGCATTGTGAAGCGTATTGGGGCACGGACTTTTCCGCGCCTTCCATTAAGACATTACGCGCTCAGTTGGCGCAGCAGCCGGAACTGGCCTCCCATGTCCAATTGCGCACACAGGCTGCGCATATCACCGAGGGCTTACCGTCAGGGTATTTCGATACCATCGTGATCAACTCGGTGGTGCAATATTTCCCCAGTGCCAGCTATTTAATGGAGGTGGTCCGCCAAGCGATGGA
>NZ_JAHLKN010000208.1:0-1325 GCF_021498065.1 Mycetohabitans sp. B3
CGCCGTGGGCTTTGGTCAATATCGGCAACCGCGCCGTATCCGAGTGGCCAACGGTGATGCGCGTAGATATCCGGAGTGATACTAAATGGGCTGTGCGGCAGGAAACGGAAACATCAACCCGGTATTGCGGCTTTTGTGAAAACAACCTGTGTTGGCGGATATTGATGGACGGCGAAATATGCGAGCCGCGGTGATCGGTTGTTGCACCCAGCGCTCAATTTCGGCCGCGCTCTCGATATCCGCCGCCGCGGGGCGAAACCAGACCAGGGCTCCGGCGTTGTTGATTAGCAGGCTTGTGAGCTGGGGAATTGTGGATTGAGGAGGTCTAGGCGGCGGTTGGCGGTCAAAGCGGTGATCCGGCAGGCTTCGGCGATGTTGTCGGCGCCGTTGAGGCGGTGCAGATTGATCGCGGTGTTGCGTAGCGTTGCTAGGACCTGTGCGCCGTGTCCGGTATGTGCCCTTTGACGGTCTTCGTCGAAGGTGACGTCGCGTATCCAGTGCAGGCTGTTCTCGATTCCGCAGTGTTGACGCATCCAGGTCATGATCGCGGTAGGGCGGGCGTGCTCGAACGGCAGGCTGCAGATGGCATAGACCACCTCCACGCTGCGCTGGTCGGTGGCGGTGATCAAGCGTTCACGAGTGATCCGGATGATTTGTTTTGCGTAGGGGAAGCCGATTCCTCGTGCAGCGGTGATGATTTGCAGGGTGCGGGTCTTGACACGGCCGTGGCCGCGGGAGTCGTCGGTAGCGGCTGCGGGCACCTCGGCCCAGGGCAGCGCGGTGATACGGGCAAGTATTTTGGCTTGGTTGGACTTGACGATCATCAGGTAGTGCGACTTCAAGGTGGCGCAGATCAACTTCGCGGTGACGACCTGGGTATGCATCGCATCCACGGTGACCAGCCACCGCAAGCTATCCGGCAGCAGCGTGAGCAGGGCACGTACGCAGGGAATTTCATTGCTTTTCTCGGCGACAGCGAGTTGACCGAGCACCAATCGGGCACGGTGGGCGAACACCGACACGAGATGCGTGGCTGTCGCTTTGGCGCGTAAAGCACCACGCAGCATCTTGCCGTCCAACGCGATCGGCACCAATCCACTGGGGTCGCTGCTGGCCACGTGTGCAGTGAAGTAACTGCCCATCCTGGCGTTGAGGTCGGCGGGGTCTAGCCGAGACAAAACAGCGCGGAAGGTCTTCTCACTGGGCCGCCGGAACCGGACCCCTAATTGGGCCAACACATCATCGGAAGCGGTGGCCGCCCATGTGGCAAAACCAGCATAGCCGCGCATCCCCGCGGCAGTGGCCAGAACCGCGATCGCCAACAA
>NZ_JAHLKN010000209.1:0-471 GCF_021498065.1 Mycetohabitans sp. B3
GCCCGCTTACTTGCGCTCACCTTGACCGCGCAACAAACCCCGAACTGCGCATATGCAGTCACCGACTGTTAGCGCGGTGGTAACATGGCTAGATACACGGTCCTGACCGGGACCGTGTATTGCTGCAGTAATGGCCGTGAGCAGAAGCGGAGTGGCAGCGACCGGGGTGGGGGCCCGCGTACGCCCGATACCGGGTTGATGCGGGATCAGCAACTTGCGCGCATGCGCCAAAAGACAACACAAGGAGCGCCACGAGATGACGGATACTCAGGTGACCTGGTTAACCCAGGAGTCACATGACCGACTCAAGGCCGAGCTCGATCACTTGATCGCCAATCGTCCGATCATCGCCGCCGAAATCAATGACCGCCGCGAAGAGGGCGACCTGCGCGAGAACGGCGGCTACCACGCCGCCCGCGAAGAGCAGGGCCAGCAAGAGGCCCGCATCCGCCAGCTGCAGGACCTGCTCAA
>NZ_JAHLKN010000210.1:0-381 GCF_021498065.1 Mycetohabitans sp. B3
TAGTAGGCTGGTTGGGGCCACAGCTGCAGCAACCTGCGCAACTTCGCGATGGGGAAGACTTCGCCGGCGAAGAGCACGAGCCGTAGCCGGTTCGGAGCAGGGCTGCGCCCGTTGTGCTGTTCGGCCAGCATACCTAGAATGGCCGGTGCTGAATACCAAACCGTGATCGCCCGGGAGGAGATCAATGTAGCGAGATGGCGTGGGCTTGCAGCCAGGTCGGCGTCGATCAGGTGAAGGCATGCGCCATTCTTAACGCAGATATAGAGGTCGAAGATCGACAGGTCGAAATGCAATGGGGCGTGGCTAGATACCTGGTCTTGCGCTGTCACCTTGAAGGCAGCCGAGGCCCATTCGACGAAGCTCACGGCGTTGCGCTGGCTG
>NZ_JAHLKN010000211.1:0-389 GCF_021498065.1 Mycetohabitans sp. B3
CTGCTCTGTGGTGGTCAGGCCGTCATTGTGCCGCCGGGCGAGTTGGACGTGCATGTGCTGCAAGAGACCATCCGAGCGCATCAGGTGAGCGCGCTATGGTTGAGCGCAGGGCTGTTTCAAGTGATGGCCGAAGGTGACTTGAGCTATTTGCGCAGCGTGCGTCAACTGACGGTGGGCGGCGATATTGTCTCCGCCGCGGCGGCGCAGCGCGTGCTTGAGCACTGTCCAACCCTGCGCTTTATCAACGGGTATGGACCGACCGAGACGACCATTGCCACGTGCCATCTGATCGAGGCACCGTATCAAGCGCAAGCGTCGATGCCGATCGGCACGCCGCTGGATAACGCCACGGCCTACGTGTTGGACGCGTGCTTGCGTCCGGCGCCGGT
>NZ_JAHLKN010000212.1:0-409 GCF_021498065.1 Mycetohabitans sp. B3
CAATCGCAGCGACGCCCCCTCCTCAACGATGATCTGGAGGTCGAAGCTGTCGCCCCCTAGCGGCGTTGCCGCAGCCGACACCAGAAAAACGGTGTCGGCTGCGGTGCAACGGGCCGCAATGCCGCCCCGGCATCGGATGCGCGGCAGCCGGTTTCGCGACGCGACCAGCAGAACCTCGGAGTGCATCAGCCTGCGGCGGCCAACTGACTGCGCACCCAGTCCAGTACCTTCGTCGCGGCGGGGTCCTCGGTCAACGACTGCAACACGGTCGGACGTCCGTCGCGTACCGCTTCGGCGTCGCGAGCCATCACCTTCAGATCGGCGCCCACCAACGGGGCCAGATCGGTCTTGTTGACCACCAACAAGTCTGAAAAGGTCACACCGGGCCCGCCCTTGCGGGGAACCTTGT
>NZ_JAHLKN010000213.1:0-464 GCF_021498065.1 Mycetohabitans sp. B3
CTTGAACACCACGTGGCTGATTCCGATGTCGTTGAGTTCGTCGATCAGCTCGACGGCTTCTTCGAGGTCCGGGATGCCCGCGCTGATCACCACACCATCGATTGCCGCGCCGGACTGGCGCGCCTTTTGCACCAGCCGCTTGCCACCCAGCTGGAGCTTCCACAGGTAGGGATCGAGGAACAATGCATTGAACTGATAGGTGCGCCCCGGCTCGAGCAGACCGGACATCTCGTTGATGCGGTCGGCGAAGATCTCCTCGGTGACCTGCCCGCCGCCGGCCAGCTCGGCCCAGTGCCCAGCGTTGGCCGCTGCGGCGACGATCTTGGCGTCCACGGTGGTGGGCGTCATGCCCGCGAGCAGGATCGGCGACCGACCGGTCAGCCGAGTGAACTTCGTCGAGAGCTTCACCCTGCCGTCGGGGAGACGAACAGCGGTCGGGGCATAACTCGACCAGGCACTGGCAA
>NZ_JAHLKN010000214.1:0-598 GCF_021498065.1 Mycetohabitans sp. B3
TCGAGGTGTAGGTCACCCGAACGTGGGCGCGCGAAATCCGCTCGTCGGGGATGCGAACCTGGGCCGGAGCGTCGCGGCCGATCACGACCGGCCCTTGGGCCGCATGAGCGGTAAAGGCTTGGTGTGGTGTCTTAATCACCAGCGCGGGCGGGGCCAAAGAATCCATTGGCGTCGTGTGCTCTGTGGGCTGTTGCATGTCGCCTCCCCGCCTGCCTGACTGCATCGATTCAAGCTATCACAAACAAAGCATTCAATCGATGCGGTGCAGCGACTCGATGTTCGATGCATCTTCGGGACTAGTGGGTCGCCGATGCCCGATGAGCCCGTGCGGCCGCCCGATCGGACGGCATTCTCTATTTCCCTCGTGCGCCTAAAAGCACTGTTTATTACGCATGTTTGCCGTCGGTGTTGGGCTGAAAGCCGGGATTGTTATCCCGATTGGCCACCCGCGACGTGGCGTGGGCGCGGCGCGCACGCCGTGGAACCACTCGCTGCCGCATAGATTCGAAATCGGTGCATGCATCGATTGAATATGCTTTGATGCTCGGTATCACATTCGGATTAGCGCCCAGGAGGATGATCACAATGTCGGTCGACA
>NZ_JAHLKN010000215.1:0-439 GCF_021498065.1 Mycetohabitans sp. B3
CAAGTATACGCCGAAATATCAGGTGAAGGTGGACGGAAAGATGAATTCGACCGATGCTGGAATTGTGGCGCGCAGACTGGCTAATGCCGCATTGATCCTAGCAGCCGGGGCCTTTTGCTTTGGGTTTGGTTTCGGTATTAGCTACATCGTACACGCGATTCGCTGGTGGTGAAAGAGAGGCGGAACATGCCGATTCCGTTCCCTCATGGTTTCTGCAATCCTGTTTATGCGCAGGTATTCGAATAGCTGGCAGAGCGGCTGAGCGAAAACCGGCGGGCTTCTTTCGTGATTGACTCCTCGGCCATCCAGACCGCTCGCAGGCCAGGACAAGCCGGCGAGTGTTCGTAACAATCCCGGCAGTGCGTCGAGGCTTTACTCCTGTTTAACCAAAAAGTTCGCTGTGTGAACCAAGCCGCGCCAATCTGAGCGTGTCGGAATC
>NZ_JAHLKN010000216.1:0-4099 GCF_021498065.1 Mycetohabitans sp. B3
AGAGCCGACGCTCTTACAGGCGTGGTATGCGGCGCACGACGAGCGTCATCCGCAATTGGTCAACATGTATGGGCTTACCGAAGCGACTGTGCATGTGACGTATCGGCCGCTTCGACAACAAGACAGCGAGCAAGCGGGGAATCCGATTGGCGTACGGATCCCAGACCTGAAGATTTATCTGCTCGATGCGCACGGCCAGCCGGTGCCGCTGGGTGCGGTCGGTGAACTGTACATCGGTGGCGCAGGCGTCGCGCGCGGCTATCTGAACCGCCCGGCGCTGAGCGCTGAGCGCTTTGTGCCGGATCCGTTCTCCGATGACGCGGGTGCACGGCTGTATAAGACCGGGGATCTGGCGCGTTACCGACCGGACGGCAATCTGGAGTTTGTGGGGCGCAACGATGAGCAAGTGAAGATCCGCGGCTTTCGCATTGAACCGGGGGAGATCGAAGCGTGCTTAACGGCACATCCGCAGGTGCGTGATGCGGTGGTAGTAGCAACCGGTGAAGGCTCGGCGAAGCGGCTAGTGGCGTATGTGCAGGCCGAAGCGGACGAGCAGCTCGCGAGCACACTGCGCGCGCAGGTGGCGGCGAGCCTGCCCGAGTATATGGTGCCCAGCGCATTCGTGCGGCTCGATGCGTGGCCGCTGACGCCGAACGGCAAGCTCGATCGGCGTGCACTGCCCGAACCGGACGCTGACGCGTTGGCGCATCAAGCGTATGAAGCGCCACAAGGCGAGCTCGAGACGACGCTGGCGGCGATCTGGGCGGAGCTATTGGGTGTCGAGCGTGTGGGCCGGCACGATAGCTTCTTTGCGCTCGGGGGCCACTCGCTGCTGGCGGTGCGGTTGATGAACCGGGTGAGAATGCTCGGTGCCGACGTGCCGCTGGCGACCTTGTTTGCGACGCCCACGTTGGCCGCGTTTGCCGCGGTGCTCGACGCCCACTGGCAACAAGGCACCGAGGTGCGGCCCGAGATCACGCCGGTCTCACGTGACGGCAGTTTGCCGCTATCGTTCGCCCAGCAGCGGCTGTGGTTCCTCGCGCAGCTCAATGGGGTCAGTGAGTCGTATCATATGCCGCTGGCGCTACATGTGCGCGGGCCACTTGATCGGGCCGCATGGCAACAGGCATTGGATGCGTTGTTCGCGCGTCATGAAGCGCTACGCTCGACGTTTGTCAGTGTTGACGGTCAGCCGCAGGTGCGGCTGCTGCCGGCGCACACGGGTGTGCCGCTGCGCTGGCATGATCTGCGTGGGGTGCCAAACGCGGATGCGCAACTAGCCCGCTTGCGTCATGAAGCCGCGCACGTGCCCCTGGATCTGGCGCGCGGTCCGTTGATCCACGCGTGCGGCATTCAAGTGGCCGATGACGAACACGTAGTGCTGCTCACGCAACACCATATTGTGTCGGACGGCTGGTCGATCGGGGTGCTCGCGCGCGAGTTCAGTGCACTGTACGCGGCGAGCACAGCCGTCCAAGTCGATCCGCTGCCACCGCTGGCGGTTCAGTATCCGGACTATGCGGCGTGGCAACGACAATGGCTCACGGGTGAGCGGCTTCAAGCACAGAGCGACTATTGGCGTGCGACGCTGGCCGATGCGCCGGTGCTGCTGGCGCTCCCGACGGACCGGCCGCGCCCGGCACAACAGTCGTTTGCCGGCGCGCACGTGCCGGTGCAGATCGATGCGTCAACCATGCAAGCACTGAAGCGCTTGAGCGCGGAGCACGGCACCACGCTATTTATGACGGTGCTCGCTGCATGGAGCGCGGTGCTCGCACGCTTGTCGGGGCAGCACGACGTGGTCATCGGCACGCCCAGTGCCAATCGCGGGCATGCCGCCATCGAGCCGTTGATCGGCTTCTTTGTCAATACGCTGGCGTTGCGTGTCGACTTATCCGATGAGCCCAATACGAGCGAACTGCTCGCGCGCGTGCGGCGCACGACGTTGGACGCACAAGCGCACCAGGACCTGCCATTCGAGCAAGTGGTCGAGATCGTGCAACCGCCGCGCCGGCTCGATCATACGCCGCTGTTTCAGGTGATGTTCGCGTGGCAGAGCAATGAGCCAGGGCAGTGGCGCTTACCCGGGCTAGATGTCACGCCTGGTGAGCTTGACTACGACATGGTCAGGTTTGACCTGGAAATGCATCTGTATGAGGCAGGTGAGCAGATCATCGGGTCTTTGCACTATGCGAGTGCATTGTTTGACCGCGCGACGATTGAGCGGTATGTGGGGTATCTGACGACGATGTTGCAGGCGATGGTGGCCTGCCCACAGCAGCCGGTGGCAACGCTGCAGGTGCTGGGAGCGGATGAGCGTCAATTGCTGCTTCAGACATGGAATGCGATGACGGCTCCCTATCCAGCCCACCAGTGTCTTCATCGGTTGTTTGAGGCGCAGGTAGCGCGCAGCCCGGAAGCCACTGCGCTGGTATATGAAGCGCAGACACTCAGCTACGCAGAGCTGAACGCACGGGCCAATCGCCTCGCGCATCGGCTCATTGAATTAGGCGTTAAGCCGGATGCCCGAGTGGCGAGCTGCGTCGAGCGCTCGCCGGCAATGGTCGTGGGGCTATTGGCGATCCTGAAAGCCGGCGGCGCTTGTGTGCCACTTGATCCCGCGTACCCGTGCGAGCGCCTCGCGCATATTCTGCATGATGCCGCGCCAACGGTCGTCCTAGCTGATGCAACGGGCAGGGCCACGTTGGGGGAAGCGGTGCTTGCGTGCCGAATCGTACTTGAGCCGGATGTAGCGCTCGATCAAGTCGCACCCAACCCACGGGTAGCCGAACTGACTCCTCGCCATCTTGCCTATGTCATCTACACATCGGGTTCCACTGGCACGTCGAAGGGCGTGATGATCGAACATGTTCAAATTGCACGCTTATTCAAGGTTACAAAGCCTAACGGGATCCTCAATGACGATCAGGCGCTGATCCACCAACCACGAGGTTATAGCTTGGCGCCTGCCGATCGCGTTCTTCAAAAAACATCCTTTAACTTCGATATCTCAATTTGGGAGCTTTTTGAGACGTTGCTCAAGGGCGCGACCCTTGTTGTCGCAGACGCCGACGCTCATAAAGATCCTGTTGCCTTGAAGGATCTTATTGTCCAGGAGCGCATCACAACAGTTCACTTTGTGCCATCCATGCTCAGTATTTTTTTGGATGCGGAAGGTGTTCAGCGATGCACATCGGTAAAGCATTTGATTTGCAGTGGCGAAGCACTGCCCGGTGCGACTGTCCAGCGGTGTCAAACGCTGCTGCCTGATGCGCAAGTTCATAACTTGTATGGTCCCACTGAAAACGCCCTTGGTACCACGTTTTGGACCTGTCCAGTGGCCTGTACCGAGGACAATATTCCGATTGGGCGGCCAATCGTGAACACGCAGGTCTACCTGCTTGATGCATGCGGTCAGCCGGTGCCACTGGGGGCGGTCGGTGAGTTGTATATTGGTGGCGCCGGGGTCGCACGCGGTTATCTGAACCGCCCCGAGCTGAGCGCTGAGCGCTTTGTGCCGGATCCGTTCTCCGATGAAGCGGGGGCCCGGCTGTATAAGACCGGGGATCTGGCGCGTTACCGACCGGACGGCAATCTGGAGTTTGTGGGGCGCAATGATGAGCAAGTCAAGATCCGTGGCTTTCGCATTGAACCGGGTGAGATCGAAGCGTGCTTAACGGCGCACCCGCAGGTGCGCGACGCGGTGGTGGTGGCAACCGGTGAGGGTTCGGCGAAGCGGCTGGTGGCGTATGTGCAGGCCGAAGCGAACAAGCAGCTCGCGAGCACACTGCGCGCGCAGGTGGCGGCGAGCCTGCCCGAGTATATGGTGCCCAGCGCATTCGTGCGGCTCGATGCGTGGCCGCTGACGCCGAACGGCAAGCTCGATCGGCGTGCACTGCCCGAACCGGACGCTGACGCGCTGGTGCACCAAGCGTATGAAGCGCCACAAGGCGCGCTGGAGACGACGCTGGCGGCGATCTGGGCGGAGCTATTGGGTGTCGAGCGTGTGGGTCGGCACGATAGCTTCTTTGCGCTCGGGGGCCACTCGCTGCTCGCGGTGCGGTTGATGAACCGGGTGAGAATGCTCGGTGCCGACGTG
>NZ_JAHLKN010000217.1:0-345 GCF_021498065.1 Mycetohabitans sp. B3
TTGCTGTCACCGGCCGAGCGCCAGTTGCTGCTGCAGACATGGAACGCGACGCAGCAGGCGTATCCAAAACATCGGTGCGTGCACCAGCTATTCGAAGCACAGGTCGAGCGCACGCCCGAGACGACGGTGCTGGTGTTCGAGGACCAAACGTTGAGCTATGCGCAGCTGAACGCACAAGCCAATCGCCTCGCGCACCAGTTAATCAAGCTGGGCGTCAAGCCCGATGCGCGGGTGGCGATCTGCGTGCAGCGCAGTCCCGCGCTGGTCGTGGGGCTGCTGGCGATTTTAAAGGCCGGGGGTGCGTATGTGCCGCTGGACCCGAGCTACCCAGGCGAGCGCTTGGCG
>NZ_JAHLKN010000218.1:0-644 GCF_021498065.1 Mycetohabitans sp. B3
GAATACAGCATGGCAACTGCGCGTTGCCGCCGGTGACGAACTGCCGATGTCTGATGGCAGGGAAAAGCCGGAGGAACACACCATCACCACCTTGAGCACCACGACCATGTCTCACCCCCAACTGGTCCGCGACGACGAGTGGGCTGAAACCTCTGATGGGTTGCTGGGCACCGCGGTATTCGATGCGACCGGTGACAAGGCTGCGATGCCGTCGTGGGATGAGTTGGTGCGCCAGCACGCCGACCGGGTGTACCGGCTGGCCTATCGCCTGTCGGGCAATCAACAGGACGCTGAGGATCTCACTCAGGAAACGTTCATCAGGGTGTTCCGGTCCGTCCAGAACTACCAGCCGGGCACCTTCGAGGGCTGGTTGCACCGCATCACTACCAACCTCTTTCTCGACATGGTCCGCCGCCGGTCGCGCATCCGGATGGAAGCGTTGCCCGAGGACTACGACCGGGTGCCTGCCGACGACCCCAACCCCGAGCAGATCTACCACGACTCACGGCTGGGACCCGACTTGCAGGCGGCGCTCGATTCACTGCCGCCGGAGTTCCGCGCCGCGGTCGTCCTGTGTGACATCGAAGGTCTGTCCTACGAGGAAATCGGCGCCACCCTGGGCGTGAAGCTGGGCACCGTGCGTA
>NZ_JAHLKN010000219.1:0-453 GCF_021498065.1 Mycetohabitans sp. B3
GGTGGTCGCCCTGACGTTAGGACCGGCGGTGCTTGCCATCGGCAGCCGTTTCGGGGTATTCGACCCCAAACGCATGATCAAGATTCGCGGCTGGCGACGGATCGGCACCGTCGTGGTTCGCTGGCCGGGGCCCGTTCTGGCTGCCACGATCGCAATCGCGCTGATCGGTCTGCTCGCTCTGCCCGCGTACACGACCAGCTAAAACAACCGGGACTACACCCCGGGCTTCACCCCAGCCAACCAGGGATTCGCCGCCGCGGATCGACATTTCTCTCAGTCGCGGATGAAGCCCGAGGCGTTGCTGATCGAGTCGGATCACGATCTGCGGAATCCAGCCTTCAACACTGGGGAATCGAGAACAGCCTGCACTGGATACGCGACGTCACCTTCGACGAAGACCGTCAAAGGGCACATACCGGAAACGGCGCACAGGTCCTAGCAACGCTACGCAAC
>NZ_JAHLKN010000220.1:0-439 GCF_021498065.1 Mycetohabitans sp. B3
CTGCCGTACGCGCCGCGCTTTTTCAGCGTCGGCGTTCGCGCGCTGCAGCGCGGCTAAGTTGCCTTCCAGCATGCCAATGTGCTGGCGCGCGGCGCTGCGCATCACTCTCGTCGGCACGTCGCACCGCCGCATCCCGTTCCTTGATCAGGCGCGCGCTGGTGCGGCGCTCATGCTCAGTCTCCAAGAGCGCGCGCTTTTCGGCGCGAGCGGTGTCGGCCCGCAGCTTATCGAGTTCGCGGGCAAAATCGGCGCGCGCTTGGGCGAGTGCGGCGTCCCGCTCCTGGGCATCGCATTGCAAACGCTCGACTTCCGTGTGCAGCGTCTGGCATGCTGCCTCAGCCGCCGCCAGCGTGGGCTCCAGTTCCGGCAGGCGCGCCTGTGCAGCGAGCAGCGCCGCGTGCGCGGTGGCCGCGGCTCGCTGCTTGGCAAGGCCTGTGCC
>NZ_JAHLKN010000221.1:0-334 GCF_021498065.1 Mycetohabitans sp. B3
GAGCTAGTTGACCCGGCGTTGAAGAAGCCCGAGTTCGCGACGGTTTGGGTGATCGCACTGCCCAAGCCGGTGTTGAGATCACCCGAGTTCCACATGCCGGTGTTGATATCGCCCGCATTCCAGAAACCAGTGTTGTAGCCGCCCGCGTTGAAGGCGCCCGTATTGTGCGCGCCCGAGTTGAAGCTGCCCACGTTGAACCCGCCCAAGACGAAGTTGCCCGAGTTGAAGCTACCCAGGTTGCTGGTGCTCGAGTTGAAGCTGCCCGCATTGAAGCTGCCCGAGTTTCCCACGCCGAAATTATTGATTCCCGAGTTGCCGAATCCCACGTTGAACC
>NZ_JAHLKN010000222.1:0-1921 GCF_021498065.1 Mycetohabitans sp. B3
ATTAGGGATGCTGTGGATTATGTTAAGTGTGTGGTAGAAAATGAGTTGAATTCTAGTAATGACAATCCTTTGGTGATTCCAAAGCATAATGATGTATATCATAATGGCCATTTTCATGGTCAGTACATTGCCATGGCGATGGATCATTTATCTATCGCGTTGGTTACGTTAAGTAATTTGTCAGATCGGCGTATCGATCGATTTATGGATAAAAATAATAGCAATGGATTGCCACCATTTCTTTGTGTGAGTGATCAAGGGATCCGACTTGGGTTGATGGGAGGCCAGTTCATGAGTGCTTCCCTTGCCTCAGAAAACCGGTCTTTATGTATGCCAGTCTCCATTCAGTCATTGCCCTCGACAGCTGATTTCCAAGATATCGTGTCACTTGGTCTTGTGGCCGCTCGGCGTGCACAGGAAATATTTAATAATACCATTTATGTTATAAGCTTCGAACTTTTGTGTGCATGTCAAGCAGCTGATATTCGTGGTGCTGACAAATTGGGAACGCATACTGCCATGCTTTATAATTCGGTGCGGTCTTTTTTGCCGTTTTTTGATAAAGATGAGTCGCTTACGTCGTATCTAGAGGACGTGGCTAATTTCATTCGGAATGGAATGGTTTGTTCTTCGGGGGATGACTAATGAGCATGTTATATAAAAATCAGGGCGGTAGTGGAGCGGTGGCACAGGTTGGATAAGTAGATCCTATGTAGCGAGAGACCAACCCAAGCTTAAGTCGTAAGCTTAAGTGAATCAAGGCGAACGCAACGGAGGCTATCATGCGTACAGATCACTTAGCCGGAGTCGATGCTGAGAACGTAATACTGGCAACATCACTCGAACTGGCGGGGGCCCAATGGAAGATTGCGCTGCATGATGGACGCAGACAGAGTCCAGCGGTGCACACGGTAAGGGGAGCGCAAGCGGCCATGCGAGTGCAAGCCCTATTGGAGGTGATTGAGCGGTACAAGCAGAAATGGTCACTGCCCCAAGGTGTGCGTGTGGTGGTCAGTTATGAGGCTGGGCAGGATGGATTCTGGATCTATAGAGCGCTGCGCTCGCGTGACATCGATTGTTACGTGATCGATGCGGCCAGTATTCCGGTGGAGCGGCACAGGCGTCGCGCCAAGACGGATCGACTTGATGCGATCAAGCTGGTCACGAATCTGCGAGCCTGGCTGCATGGCGAACGCGAGCGCATGCGCGTTGTGCGAGTGCCCTCGCTGCAAGATGAAGCTTCGCGTCAGTTGATTCGTGATCGAGGGCAGTTGCACAAAGAGGTGTTTCAGCACCGCGAACGTATGCGTAAGCTGTTGATCACAATGGGTTGCTGGGACGGTTTCGATCATAGGACGTTTGCCAAGCGGCTAGCGAGCGGCAAACTGGTTTGTCATGATGGCACGCCGCTGCCCAGCGAGTTGCATGAACGACTGTTACGCGAGGCGGCCCGCCTGGCACTTGCCGAAGAACAACTCGCGGCACTTGAGCGCACACTGCAAGAACGTCTACCGGCACCTGTACGCGAACGGATCGCTTATCTTACGCACCTCAAAGGTGTAGGCCATATCGGGGCATCGCGCCTGATGCTTGAGTTGTTCTGGCGCCAGTTTGGTAACCGGCGGCAACTGGGCGCCTGCGTGGGCCTGTCCCGCAGCCCTACGATAGCGGACAGAGCCGGATTGATCAGGGAATCAGCAAGCAGGGAAATAAACGAGTGCGAACCCAGCTCGTCGAGATGGCCTGGTGCTGGCTGCGCTATCAGCCTAGCAGTGCGCTGGCGCAGTGGTTCAACAAGCGCACGCAGGGCACTGGCGCCAATCGCCGCGCGCGGCGCATTGCGATTGTCGCGCTTGCCAGGCGGTTAGTGATTGCATTATGGCGCTACCTTAAAGACGGCGTGATTCCACAAAACGCTCAG
>NZ_JAHLKN010000223.1:0-588 GCF_021498065.1 Mycetohabitans sp. B3
GACATCGGCGGTGACTTCCGGGGCATAGCCATTGCCCTGCAGCGTCGCCTCAGACGCAATCCGACGCGCCGTCGACAACGAACACCGCCCCGTTGGTGTAGCTGCTGTGTTCGGTGCACAGGAACGCCACCGTGGGTGCGATGTCGCCGACTGATCCGAAGCGGCGCACCGGAATATGAGCAAGCTCCGCATCCACCAGCTCGGTCGCGAGATGCATCGGCGCGGTCATCGGGGTATCGATCGTGCCCGGCGCCACGGCATTTACCCGGATGCCCTTGGCCGCCCACTTGACCGCCAGGTTTCTGGTGACACAGATGATTCCCGCCTTGGCGGCTCCGTAGCCGGGGACCAAGGTGACCGCGCGCAATGCCGACATCGATGCCATGTTGACCACGCTGGCGCCTCCCACCGCGGTCGATGCCTTCAGCGAGCGGTAGAGACCCATGGTCAGCCGGTACGGACCGGTCAGATTGAGCTGTACCGAAGCGTCAAAACCATCCGGCTTCGATTCATCAAGTCCCCCAGAGAAATTCGCGCCGGCGTTGTTGACCAGGACATCCAGCCGGTCGAAGTGCTGTGTCAGCTGGG
>NZ_JAHLKN010000224.1:0-441 GCF_021498065.1 Mycetohabitans sp. B3
GCCTCGGGCGTGCGCTCGACCTGCGCTTCGAATAACTGGTGGATGCATAAGTACGACGGGTAGTCCCGCTGCGTCGCATTCCACTCGACCAGCAGCCGATACCGCTCGTCGGCGTCGAGCAGATCGATCTCGCTAATCGGTTGCATGGCATCGGCAGCGAGCACTTGCATGAACCGGATAAACCGGCGCTGATGCGTGTCGAGCATCTCCGCGGTGTAGCAAGCCGGATTGGCATCAAAGTCGATCCGTAATTGACGGCTATTGGGTGTCCAATAAACACCGATCATCAGATCCTCAACCGGACCCGCGAGCAGATTATGGTTCGTCGATGAATGCCCGCCAAACGACAGCGCGTAGTCAAACGGCATCACGTTGACCTTGATGCCCAATAGTGACTGCCCCGGCGCCAGCCCAAGTTGACGCTGCAGCGCTTCGCTCGGG
>NZ_JAHLKN010000225.1:0-467 GCF_021498065.1 Mycetohabitans sp. B3
ACCCGCGCCACCTCATCCTCGTTCGCCTCGCCTGTCACCAGCTTGCCCGTGAGCAGCAAAATGGGTGCGTCGCCGTGACGCGACTGACGGATCGACTGGATAATCGCTTCGGCCGTGCCCGTCTCCAGTAGCCAGTCAACGATGAACCCGTCGAACACATTCTCCCCAAGCGCCGCGCGGAACGTGGCCTCCGTATTGTACGGCCGGGCAATATAGCCATGCGAATGGAAATACGAGCACATCTCTGCGGTCAATAGCGGATCGTCGTCCACTATCGCAATGACCGGGCTCGACTCAGGCGCGTCACGAGGGCGAATCAGAATCTGCTCCACCACGAAATAGTCGCCACCCGGTGCCGACTCCACCGGATACACCTTCCAGCGACTGCCCTCCCTTAGCGCAACGAACTCCAGCCCCGATACGTCATGCGCCCTCTCTCCAATATCGGCTAGGCAACGATACTCAGC
>NZ_JAHLKN010000226.1:0-660 GCF_021498065.1 Mycetohabitans sp. B3
GGGGCGTGGCTAGATACCTGGTCTTGCGCTGTCACCTTGAAGGCAGCCGAGGCCCATTCGACGAAGCTCACGGCGTTGCGCTGGCTGATGGCGACCCCTTTCGGTGTCCCGGAGGAACCGGAGGTGTAAAGGATGTAGGCGAGCCGGTTCGCATCCGGCGGGCTGCGTGGATACGCGTGTTTCTCGCCGTGCAGCATGTCCAGCGTCTGCCAGCTTTCATATGTGTCGTTCGTTTCCTCGTGACGTGGCTGCATCACCACCACGCGAGGCTTAAGCTGGTGTGTGTGTTGGATTAAATGCCGCGCTGATTCGGGGTCGGTGAAGACGATCCGAACGTCACAATCGCTGAATAGGGTGGCTGCACGCGTGCCTGAGCTGCCTACGTCGGTGGGCACATAGGCCGCGCCTAGACGGAGTATGCCGAAGATGGCCGCAAGCGTCTGCGCGCTTTTGCGCATAAAAAGCCCGACACGATCCCCTGCCACAATCCCGTTGCGGTGAAGGAAAGCGGCGATCCTATCGGCTGCTGCGGACAGTTCTGCATAGCTCAACGCAGATCCGTCGGAGTCGACGAGCGCACGAGCACTCGGCTGTCGCGCTGTCGTGTCGTCTAAGTATTTGGCTAAGTTCGCTGGTGGCTCGGACTGTTGTCCCCGCGGC